>JBFGZP010000119.1:0-9396 GCA_041586695.1 Thauera sp. | reverse complement strand
TTCGGGTTCTTGAGCATGATCTTGAAGGCTTCGGTGACCTTCTCGGTGGTGGCGCCGCCGCCCACGTCGAGGAAGTTGGCCGGCTCGGCGCCGAACAGCTTGATCGTGTCCATGGTGGCCATCGCCAGGCCGGCGCCGTTCACCAGGCAGCCGATGTTGCCATCGAGGCTGATGTAGGCCAGATCGAACTTGGAGGCTTCGATCTCGTCGGCGTCTTCTTCATCCAGATCGCGGAAATCGACGATCTCGGGATGACGGTAGAGGGCGTTGGAGTCGAAGTTGAATTTCGCATCCAGCGCCTTGATGTTGCCGTTGCCCTCGAGGATCAGCGGGTTGATTTCCGCCAGCGAGGCATCGGTTTCCATGTAGCAGGTATAGAGCTTCTTCAGGGCGTCGACCGCCTTGGCCACCGAGCCGTCCGGCACGCCGATGCCGCGCGCCAGGGTATCGGCCTGGGCGTCGGTCAGGCCGACGAGCGGATCGACGAACTCCTTGAGGATCTTCTCCGGCGTGCTGTGCGCGACTTCCTCGATGTCCATGCCGCCTTCGGACGAGGCCATCACGGCAACCTTCTGGGTCGCACGATCGGTCAGCACTGCAACGTAGTATTCCTTCTTGATGTCGGCGCCTTCCTCGATCAGCAGGTTGCGCACCTTCTGACCCTCGGGGCCGGTCTGGTGCGTCACCAGTTGCATGCCGAGGATCTGGTCGGCATTGGTGCGCACTTCCTCGAGCGAGCGGGCGAGCTTGACGCCGCCGCCCTTGCCGCGCCCACCGGCGTGAATCTGGGCCTTCACCACCCAGACCTTGCCGCCGAGTTCCTCGGCCGCCTTGACCGCTGCATCGACGGAAACGCAGTGGAAGCCCCGCGGCGTGACGACGCCATACTTCCTCAGTAGTTCTTTTGCCTGATACTCATGAATCTTCATGGTTGCCCTTCGATCGAAGTCACGGCGAGGAAGCCGCCGCGAACAGGTTGATGGCACGGTTCGGAGCATCGCTCCGCGACGGACGTCGTCTCCCTCGACCGCAGCCCGTCGCCGCCGGCCGGAACCACCCGGCCTCGTCTCTTGGCGCCACGCGACACTACGCGTTTACCGCAAGATCCCATAATTATAACCAGTTTTGCGCAGTGCACAGGGGATGCGGCGACGCGGCTTCACTCCTGGCCGGAAAGCCCGCGATACCATTTCGGGTAATACAGGCGCACCGCGTCGGCCGAAGTCTCGAGCGCGTGACAGCGGTCGAGCTGGAAGGGTTTCTCCTCCGACTCCTCGTTGTCGCGACGGAAGGTAGCGAAGGTCTGGATCGCGGCAGTGGGCAGGGACAGCAGCAGTTCGCTGATGTGGGTGCATCCGCACACGTCGGGAAACATCTCGCCGACCGTGCGACGAAAACCCCGCACCAGATTCAGGCCGACGAGCTGGCGGTATGCCGGTCCGATCGTGTCGCAATGACCCGGATAGGGCACGGCGTCGGAGCAGACAGCGGCGTCGACGATGGTGAATTCGGCGTCGAGCGTCACGCGCACGCGCATCAGGTGCACCGGCACACCGGCGGGGCGCAGCCCGGAGGCGATCGGATAGTCCTGGTCCTTGACGTCGGTCAGAGAGGCGTCGAGTTCGAGCAGGCCGTCATCGCGCACGAAACCCTCGGTTTCGATGCGTCGGACATGAGCCCGCCGACGGGACACCTGGGGAGCTGGGAGCGGCATATCTGCGTACGGAAGCGTATGGACCCTGCCATCTTAACCGATTCCCGTTCGCGCGCATCCAGGGCGAGGGCCGGCCGCGTCCGCCCTGGAGGTGCAGAATGATCGGAACAATCACGCCGACAGGCAGTTCGTCGCCGGATTTACCCGAAACGGCTGGAACACGTTGAAATAGTCTGATAAAAGCCTCGCAATGACTTCTGACGACCGCCGGATGTGCGGACAATGACACGAGACCGGATTTCGCTTGCCGTGGCGATCGCCACCGCCTCCTTCTGCCATGCCATGCCCGCGCTTTCCGCCACGCTCGGTGACGTCAGCGCGCTGTCCGCGATCGGCGAACCCTTCCGCGCGGAGATCCGCGTCATCGACGGCCGCATCGGCGATGCGGCGAACTGCCTGCGCGTAGCAGGCCCGGGCGCCAACCCCCAGGGTCTGCCCTGGCTCGCGAAGGGTCGCATCAGCAGCGTCGGCAGCGGCACGTCGGCGCGTATCGTCGTCACCAGTCCGGGCGTCGTGAGCGAGCCGGTGCTCGGGCTCGCAATCGAGAACGTGTGCGGGACACGCCTGCGCCGCACTTTCACCCTGCTCATGCCCTATCCGCTCGCGGTCCCGAATGCGAGTGCGACCCCGGTGCCGATGGCGCAGCCCCAGACTGCCAGGCCGCGCCGCCCCACCCCGGCCGCGGCCGCCTCGGGCGGACGCACGTGGACGACAGCTGCGGGCGAGTCGCTCGCCTCGCTCGCCGGCGCGCTCTACCCGGACGACGCGGCGGCCCGGCGCCGCGTCATCGGCGCCACCGCCCAGGCCAATCCGGCGCTCTTTCAGGACGATGCCGCACGCAACCGGCCGCTGCCGGCAGGCACGCCGCTCGTCGTTCCCGACCTGCGCCGACTGGCGACACCCGAAACCGGCGCACGGCACGCAGCAACGGCGTCCGCGGCCCGCCCGGCAGAGAAAACCTTGCCCACCAAAGCCCGCAGCGCAACGCAGGCCCCGGCGCCGGCAAGCGTCAGTCGCGAGGACCGACTGGTGGTCGCCGACGAAACCAAGCCCGCTTCGACTGGGCGCAATGCCGGCAGGCTGGCACGCGAGCAGGAGGTCGCCGCCGCGGTGGACCGCAGCATCGTGGCCGAAATGGAACTCAATGCGCGCATCCGCGAGCTCCAGGAAACGCAGGCCAGGCTCGAAGCACGCATCCGCAACCTCGGCATCGCCCCGGTCGCCGCGGCAAGCGTCGACGCCGGATCGGCAGTTGCCGTCGCCACCAGCCAGGCCGCCGCCGTGCCCCCTCCGGCGCCGGCGGTTGAAGCGGAACCGAAGCCCGGCGACCGCTACCTGATCGCCGGCCTGCTGCTCGCCGCCCTGGCGCTGGCCTACCTGCTGCTCCGACGCCGCCCCGGACCGAAGCGCATCGCCTTGCGCGAGCCGCGCGCGCACGCCGCGCCCTTCCCTGCACACACCACCGTAATGCGGGGCCGATCGCCCGGCGCCGCAACCACGACTGGCGCGCGGGGCACCCCCGGCCTGCTCGACTGGGACCCGGGCTTCAAGCAGGAGCCCGCACACTCGCTCGCGTTCGAAAGCGACATGGACGAACTCGAGGAGCACAAGTCGGCCATCGAGCTCGCCGAGATCATGGTGAGCTTCGGCCGCCTGCACGGCGCCGCCGAGACCCTTGCCGAATTCATCGGCGGCAACCCCAGGCGGGCGCTGTCGCCCTGGCTCAAGCTCCTCGAGGTCTATCGGACGGCCGGCTTGCGCGCGGAATTCAATGCCCTTGCCCGCGAGCTGAACCAGACCTTCAACGTCCAGACCGTCAACTGGGAAAACTACGACGACATGCGGCGCGCGCAGACTTCGGTCGAGCAGATGCCCTACATCGTCGAAAACCTGGTGAAACTGTGGCGCACTCCCGAGTGCCAGATCTATGTCGAGAAGCTGCTTCGAGACAACCGCAACGGCACGCGCATCGGTTTCCCGTTCGGCGTCGTCGATCAGCTGCTGACGCTATCGGCCATTCTCGAACTGGAATTCGGCATCTTCCGGCCCGAAACACTCGCAGCGGTGGCGGACGAACCGCGCAAGGCCTGAGCAAGACGAGCCTCAGACCGGGTTGTCCAGGTCGATGAAATCGGCCTCCAGTCCGAACTCGACCGCGAGGTGGCGCGCAAGCGCCTTCGCCCCATAGCGCTCGGTGGCGTGGTGCCCGGCGGCGATGTAGGGAACGCCCGACTCGCGCGCCAGATGCACGGTCTGCTCGGATATCTCGCCGGACACGTACACATCGGCACCGGCGAGGATTGCCTGCTCGAAATAGCCCTGCGCACCACCCGTACACCACGCGATCCTGGCCACGGTGCGCTCGCCGTCCCCCACCAGCAACGGGTCGCGCCCCAAGCGCGCCGCCAGCGAGCGCGCGACCTGCGTCGCTGTCTCGGCGCCCGGCGCCACGGCGGGGCGACCGATCCAGCCCAGGTCCTGATCGGCGAAACGGCCCTCCCCCGTCCAGCCCATCAGCTTTCCGAGTTGGGCGTTGTTGCCCAGTTCCGGATGCACGTCGAGCGGCAGGTGATAGGCGAACAGGCTGATGTCGTTGACCAGCAGCGTGCGCAGTCGGCGCCGACGGATGCCGGTGATGCGACCGTCCTCGCCACGCCAGAAGTAGCCATGATGGACCAGTATCGCGTCATAGCCCGAAGCCGCCGCCCGATCGACCAGCGCCTGGCTTGCGGTCACGCCGCACAGCACCCGCAGCACTTCCGGCCGTCCTTCCACTTGCAAACCGTTTGGGCAATAATCCTTTAGGCCCGAGACACCGAGCAGGCTGTCCAGATGCTGTTGCAGCTCCTTGAGTTGCATACGCTCTCCCTTCCCTTATCCCGGCTGACGCCACGCGCGCCACGCCGTGCCACCACCCGATCCTCCTGCGATCGAGCACATTATGCGCCGTCTGTGGCTCATCTTCGCCCAGGCCGTGACCGTCAGCGTCGCGGTGCTGTTCGTCCTCAACACCCTCAAGCCGGAGTGGTTGCGGGAGTCTGCGCCGGCCTCGGTGGTTGCGATCCTCGAGGCTCCGCAGAACGAGGGCGAGCATGCCGCCGCTGCTGGCTCCTATGCCAGCGCGGCGCAGCGTTCGATGCCTGCGGTGGTGCACATCTTCACCAGCAAGGCCGTACGCAACCCGCGCCATCCGCTGCTCGACGACCCGGTCTTCCGCCATTTTTTCGGCGACCGCCCCGACGGTCCGAGCCAGCGCTCGTCGGGCCTCGGTTCCGGCGTCATCGTCAGCCCCGATGGTTTCATCCTGACCAACAACCATGTCATTGAAACCGCCGACGAGATCGAGGTCGCGCTCAACGATGGCCGCAAGTTTGCCGCCCGCCTCATCGGGCGTGACCCGGAAACCGACCTGGCCGTCCTCAAGATCGACGACAAGGCGCAACTGCCGGTGATCACCTTCGCCGGCGGCGAACCGCTCGACGTCGGCGACGTCGTGCTCGCGATCGGCAACCCCTTCGGCGTCGGCCAGACGGTGACGATGGGCATCGTTTCCGCGCTCGGGCGCAGCCAGCTCGGCATCAACACCTTCGAGAACTATATCCAGACCGATGCGGCGATCAATCCCGGCAATTCCGGCGGTGCCCTGGTCGACAGCACGGGCAACCTGGTCGGAATCAACACGGCGATCTATTCGCGCTCGGGGGGCTCGCTCGGCATCGGCTTCGCCATCCCGGTGTCGATCGCGCGCAATGTGCTCGAACAACTGGTGGCGAGCGGCGAAGTCACGCGCGGATGGGTCGGCGTCGAGATCCAGGACATCACCCCGGAGCTGGCCGAATCCTTCGGCCTGGGCGACACCCATGGCGCCCTGATTGCCGGCGTCTTGCGCGCGAGCCCTGCCGACCGGGCCGGCATCCGGCCGGGCGACGTGCTGATCGAGGTCGATGGCACCACCGTCGCCGACCCGAAGACCATGCTCGACCTCGTCGCAGCGCTGTCACCGGGGCGCAAGGCGCAGTTTCGCGTGCGCCGATCGGGACAGGAGGTGGACCTCGTGGTCGAAGTCGGGCGTCGGCCGACGCCCGCGGTCAATCGCTGAACCTGATCAGGGCCGGCACAGAAGTCCTCGCGCCGACAATGACTGGGCCGAAACGACTGCCGCAGCAGTCGTCGTCACCCGCCCTCAGCCCTGCTTGCCGTCGCGCTCGGATCCCTCGATGCGGTCGAGTTCGCCGTCCATGTCCTCGATCGAGGGCGGGGTGTATTCCTCCGCCGGCGCCGGCTTCGAGATCATCTTCGCCAGGAGGATGCCGAGTTCGTACAGCAGACACATCGGTACCGCGAGCATGAACTGAGAGATCACGTCCGGCGGTGTGATGATGGCGGCGATCACGAAGGCACCGACGACCACGTAGGGGCGCATCTCCTTGAGCTTGGCGATATCGACCACACCGGCCTTCACCAGCAGGATGACGGCAACCGGAACTTCGAAAGTGATGCCGAAGGCGAGGAACATCGACATCACGAAGGACAGGTACTGCTCGATGTCCGGCGCCGGCACGATGCTCTTGGGCGCGAATTCGGCAATGAACTTGAACACCATGCCGAACACGAAGAAATAGCAAAACGCCATACCGACAATGAACAGCAGCGTGCTTCCCAGCACCAGCGGCATCGCCAGCCGGCGCTCATGCGAATACAAACCCGGGGCGATGAAGCCCCAGGCCTGGTAAAGCACCACCGGCAGCGCCAGCACGAAGGCAACCATCATCGTCACCTTCACCGGTACGAAGAAGGGCGTGACCACCCCGGTGGCGATCATGTGCGTGCCCTCGGGCAGCGTCAGCATCATCGGTCGCGCGAGAATGTCGTAGATGTCGCCCGCCCATGGCATCAGGACGATGAATACGACGACGACCGCGACGATCGCGCGCAACATCCTGTCGCGCAATTCGATCAGGTGCGCGATGAAGGTTTCCTGTTGCTCGCTCATACCTTGTCCGTCGTGGCTGCGGGCTTGCTGGGTACATCCGGCCCGGGCTCGCGCTGCGGACCTGCTGCGGGGGCCCCGTCGGTGGAGCCCGACAGGAGTTCGGCTGCAGGTGTCGATCCGCCAGCCGCAGCCCCCGCGGAAGATGCCGCCGCATCGGGCAACCCGGCCCTGATCTCCGCTGTCGTGCGGCCCACCTCGCTTTCGATGCTCGCGGCGCCCGAACGGACCGAGGATTCGAGTTCGTGCGCCTGCTGCTTGACCTGCTCCTGCAGTTTCTTGAGTTCCTCGAGCTGCATCTCGCGCTGGATGTCGGACTTGACGTCGGACACGTAGCGCTGCACGCGACCGAGTAGGTGGCCGGCGGTGCGCGCGACCTTGGGCAGGCGCTCGGGCCCGACCACGATCAGCAGCACCACACCGATGACCATGAGTTCCGAAAAACCGAAATCGAACATGTTTCGTCGCCCGAGGCGCGCACACCCGGTGGATCTGCACGCCAAAAAACCAAAGGGGCGCTCCTGCCGGGGCGCCCCTCCCCTGTCGAGATGCGATGATCAGGAAGTGGTCTTGTCGACCTTTTCCCGTGCCTCGCCATCGATCGTCTGGCCACCGGCGATCTTTTGCTTCGTGGCGTCGGCCGAGCCCTCGGCTTCCTTCATGCCGTCCTTGAAGCCCTTCACCGCTCCGCCGAGATCGGAGCCCATATTGCGCAGCTTCTTCGTCCCGAAAACCAGCAGGACGATAACCAGCACGATGAGCCAGTGCCAGATGCTGAATGAACCCATACCGCTCTCCTTAACGCTTCAACATGGGTGGCAGCAGATCTGGCCCACCCAGAATGTGAAGATGCAAATGATACACCTCCTGTAAACCGACCCGCCCGGTGTTCACGATAGTTCTGAACCCGTCGGTGCATCCTTGTTCCCGCGCAATTTTCCCGGCTGCAACCATCAGCCGCCCCATCGCAGCCTCATGACCGGACTCGAGCTCGGCCATCGACGCGATGTGCTCTTTCGGCACCACCAGTACGTGGACCGGAGCAACGGGCCGGATGTCGTGAAACGCAAGGACATGCTCGTCCTCGTAGACTTTCGTGGCAGGAATTTCGCCGCGGATGATCTTGCAAAATAGGCAGTCGCTCATCGTCTCGCTCCTGTGTCAGGCCGTGCGGGATTTCTTCTCGTCGATGCCCGACACGCCCTCGCGCCGGCGGAACTCTGCAAGCACGTCGTCAACCGAGAGCCCGTGATGGGCCAGCAGCACCATGGAGTGGAACCACAGGTCGGTTATTTCCCAGACGAGGTGGAGCCTGTCGTTGTCCTTGGAGGCCATGATCGTTTCAGCCGCCTCCTCCGCGACCTTCTTGCAGATCGCGTCGCCACCCTTGGCATACAGACTCGACACATAGGAGGAGTCGGGGTCGGCCTTCTTGCGTTCGGCCAGCGTCGCCGACACACGGTGCAACACTTCGATATCGATCACTTGTAGATCTCCTGCGGGTCCTTCAATACGGGCTCGACGGCCTGCCAGTGGCCGTCGGCGAAATACTTCTGGAAGAAGCAGCTGTGGCGCCCGGTGTGACAGGCAATGCCACCGACCTGCTCGATCTTGAGCAGCACCACGTCGTTGTCGCAGTCGATGCGGATGTCGACCACCTTCTGCACGTGACCGGACTCCTCGCCCTTGTGCCACAGCTTGCGCCGGGAACGTGACCAGTAGATGGCTTCGCCGGTTTCGACGGTGCGCTGCAGCGCGTCGCGGTTCATCCAGGCGAACATCAGCACGTCGCCCGTCGCCGCCTCCTGGGCGATCACCGGGACGAGACCGTGCTCGTCCCACTTGATCTCGTTGAGCCACCGGGTGCTGGCACTCACAGTCGGACCTCGATGCCGTGGGCGCGCATCAGCTCCTTGGCCTCACGCACCGTGTGCTGGCCGAAATGGAAAATGCTCGCCGCGAGCACGGCGTCGGCGCGCCCCTCCGACACGCCATCGACGAGATGCTCGAGCGTCCCCACGCCGCCACTGGCGATGACGGGGATCCTCACCGCATCGGACACCGCGCGGGTCAGGCCGAGGTCGAAGCCACTCTTGGTGCCGTCGCGGTCCATGCTGGTGAGCAGGATCTCGCCGGCGCCGAGGGCCTCGACCCGGCGCGCCCATTCGATCGCGTCGAGGCCGGTGTTGTTGCGTCCGCCGTGGGTGAAGACCTGCCACTTGCCGGGCGCTGTCTGCTTGGCGTCGATCGCGACGACGATGCACTGGCTGCCGACCCGGTCGGCGGCCTCGCGCACGAGCTCCGGCTTGTTCACCGCCGCGGTGTTCATGCTGACCTTGTCAGCCCCGGCATTGAGCAGGCGGCGCACATCGTCGACCGCGCGAACCCCGCCACCGACGGTGAGCGGAATGAACACCTGCTCAGCCACATGCTCGACCACATGCAGGATGATGTCGCGCGCGTCCGAACTTGCCGTGATGTCGAGGAAGGTGATCTCGTCTGCGCCCTGCTCGTCGTAGCGGCGCGCGATCTCGACCGGGTCACCGGCGTCGCGCAGCTCGACGAAGTTAACGCCCTTGACCACGCGGCCGGCGTTCACGTCGAGACAGGGGATGATGCGCTTGGCGAGCATCCGCGGCGCTTAGGCGAACCGGCCGGCGGCGCGACCGTTTAGTTCGTCCGCCCGCGCCTG
>JBFGZP010000118.1:0-9412 GCA_041586695.1 Thauera sp. | reverse complement strand
CAGGCCTCGATCGTGCTGACCGAGGCTGGCAAGTGGGTCGCGATCTTCGGCAATGGCTACAACAGCGACAATCACCGGGCCATGCTCTACGTGGTCGACCTCGAGACCGGCCAGCAGCTTGCCAAGATCGACACCAAGGTGGGTGACGCGGCGAATCCGAACGGCTTGAGCACGCCGCTGGCGGTCGACGCGGATCGCAATGGCGCGGTCGACCTGGTGTACGCCGGCGACATGCACGGCAATCTGTGGAAATTCGATTTCACCGGTGCCAGCGCCGGCACCTGGAAAAGCGCTTTTTCCTCGGGCTCGACCCCCAAGCCCTTGTTTACGGCCAAGGACAAGGACGGCAAGGCGCAGCCGATTAGCTCGAAGGTGCAGGCGGCGCGGCACCCCTATCGCAACGGCATGATGATCTTCTTCGGTACCGGCAAGTTCTTCGAGGTCGGCGACCAGGGCAAGCTCGACGCGCAGTCTTTCTACGGCGTGATCGATGGCTGCGGGCGGGACGGAACGAGTTGCACCAGCCAGCTGACTCGCAGCAACCTTGTCGAGCAGACGATCGAGCTCGAACAGACGACGACCTTCGGCACGCTGACCTGGCCGATCAGGGTCCTGTCGAACAAGGAGGTTCCCAGCGACAAGCATGGTTATTTCCTCGACCTGATCTCCCCTGTCATGGGCAAGGAGGGCGAGCGCATCATCAGTCCGCCGCTGGTGTGGGGCGACCGGGTCATCTACACGACGATGATTCCGGACAGCGACCCATGCAATTTCGGAGGTACGAGCTGGATCATGGAGGTCGATCCGTTCACCGGTGGCCGGCTGACCTTTACCGTGTTCGATCTCAACGGCGACGGTAGCTATGACGACAAGGAGTACGTGACGCTGAACGGTCAGCGGGTTCCGGTAAGCGGGCGCAAGACCGAGGGTGGCATGACGAAGACGCCGATCGTGATCGAAGGCAACAAGTACGTGTCCGGCACCTCGGGTGGCAAGCCCGAGCTGGTGCGGCAGAAACCCAGCGGCGACCTCGGTCGTCAATCGTGGCGGCAGATTCGCTGATGAAGGTGGGGGGCAAGAAGATGAAAGGCAGGAAGATCCTGGGTTTTTCCATCGCGGCGTTGCTGCTGACGGGGGCTGCGCTTGCGGGCAGCCTGGAGTTGTCGGGCGAGATAAGCGGTGTGCAGGGCTCGCCGGCCGGCATCAGCATCGCCGGACAGTTCCTGCGCGTGGTGCCGACGACGAAGATCGTCGTCGGCGAAGCTGAACTGGCCTTGACCCCCGACATGCTCACGCAGCAGTGGGTGGGCAAGCGCGCAGCCTACAGCTGGGAGGGCAACGGGGCCGAGAAGGTGCTGAAGGCCATCGAGATCCATGACCAGTCGGGCGAGGATGGCAGCGGTGTTTCGTCCGGAGGAGGGACCGTGAGATGAGCCCACGGGTGCGTGGTTTCACGCTGGTCGAGTTGATGATTGTCGTGGCGATCGTCGGGATTCTGGCGGCGGTCGCGTATCCGGGCTACCAGGAGCATATACGCAAGTCCCGCCGCGCCGAGTGTGCCGGCGTGGTCGCGGGCATCAGTAGCGCGATGGAGCGGCGGTTTTCGACCACGAATTCCTACGCCGGCCCACTGCCCGGCCCGGCGCAATGCCCGGGGCAGGGCGGAGGCCTCTTCTACAACCTCGGCTTCGCCGCCGGGGAGCCTACCGTAACGACGTTCGTCATCCAGGCGGTGCCGGCCGGTCCGCAGGCGGCGGACAAGTGCGGCACCCTCACGCTCGACAACGTCGGCCAGAAGGGGCAGAAAGACGGGTTGACCGTGCGGGAATGCTGGTGAGGCTTCGGCTCTTTTCGATCGGGGCGGCGCTGGCTGCGGTGTGCGCGAGCGGAATTGCTGCGGAGGTTGCCGTTGTCGGCATGATCGGTACGCGAGCCATTCTGGTGGTGAATGACGGCGCGCCTCAAACCGTCGCCGTGGGTGGGCGCAGTCGCGAAGGTGTGAAGGTGCTCGGGGTCGACGGCGACGTCGCAACGCTCGAAGTCGACGGCAAGCGCCAACGTATCCGCCTGGGCGAACGCGTCGTTCGGCGCGAAGGCGGCGTTGGCGAAGGCCTTGTCCTGCAGGCTGATTCGCGGGGACATTTTCTTGCCCAGGGACGGATCAACGGAAAGGAGACGGGCTTCCTCGTCGATACTGGGGCGACGCTGGTATCCCTTGGCAAGAGCGACGCACAACGTGCGGGTGTGGATTTCACCAAGGGCTCGCCCGGGCGGAGCGTGACCGCAAATGGAACGGTGCGTGTCTGGCGCGTTCAACTCGATACGCTCGAACTCGGCGGTATGCGGGTTCATAATGTGGAGGCGGCAGTGCACGAACAGGATCTGCCGTTC
Source organism: Thauera sp. (assembly GCA_041586695.1). Lineage (GTDB taxonomy): Bacteria > Pseudomonadota > Gammaproteobacteria > Burkholderiales > Rhodocyclaceae > Thauera. The sequence continues at coordinate 7,021 of JBFGZP010000118.1, read as the reverse complement.
GCCCTGCTGGGCATGAGCTTCCTCAATCGTATGCATTGGCAGCGGGAAGGGGATAAGCTGATTTTGAGAAAGCGCTATTGAGCGCATGAAGGTGTCCCGTGTCGTTGTCGTCCCTGATTCAAGCTGATCGATTGCGTCGAAAACTGGCTGCGTCCGAGCCGAATGCGGTGACGGGCGACTTCGGGGGACTGGCGAACGGTGTGCAGCACATGCCGGCCGCGGTGCTGGTGCCACTGGTGGCACGTGGAGATCAGCCGTCCTTGCTGTTCACGAGACGCACCGACCACCTCCATCATCATCCCGGCCAGATCAGCTTTCCCGGCGGTCGCGTCGAGGCGGGCGACGACTCGCCGGTGGCCACGGCGCTGCGCGAGACGGAGGAAGAGATCGGCCTCGACCGTGGGCGCGTGGAACTGCTCGGCGCCTTGCCCGACTACCTCACCGGCACCGGTTTCCGCGTCACGCCGGTGGTGGGGCTGGTGCATCCGCCGTTCGAGCTCAAGCTCGACAGCTTCGAAGTGGCCGAGGCCTTCGAAGTGCCGCTGACGCATTTCCTCGACCCGGTCAATCACCTGCGCCACAGCCTGATGCATGAAGGGCGGCTGCGGCACTACGACGCGATGCCCTACGACGACTACTATATCTGGGGCGCGACGGCGGGGATCATCATGTCGCTGTACCGGCTGCTGCACGAGCTCCAGGAACCATCGAAGTAGCGCGCCCGGTGCGGGGCCGCCTAGCCCTGCAGTCCCGTGCAATGCGGCAGCGTCACCCGCTTTGTGGTATCTTCCCCGCAATTCAATTCAGCGCGCTGTTCCCGCCCCCATTACCGGTTTCGCATGACCCTTTTCTCATTGATCATCGCCCTGCTGATCGAGCAGGTGCGCCCGCTGCCGGTAGAAAGATTCGTCCTCGGCCCGCTGCGTTCGCTGTCGGGCGGGCTGGTAAAGCGGTTCAACGATGGTCAGGCGAAACACGGCAAGGCCGCATGGTGGCTGATCGTGGTGGCAGCCACGCTGGGCACGGCAGTGGCGTATTACCTGCTGTGGGAATTGCACCCGGTCTTCGCCTTCGTGTTCAACGTGGCGGCGCTCTACCTGACGATGGGCTTTCGCCACGAGAGCCACTTCTTCACCGACATCCACCTCGCGCTGCGCATGGGCGAGATCGATCGCGCGCGCAAGCTGCTGGCCGAGTGGCGGGGCGGCCACTACTACCAGGCGAGTTCGAGCGAGGTGGCGCGGCTGGCCATAGAGCAGGCGCTGGTGGCGGCGCACCGCAACGTGTTCGGCGTCGCCTTCTGGTTCGTGATCCTGCCCGGGCCAAGCGGTGCGGTGATGTACCGCTTCGCCCGCTTCTTCGCAGACGACTGGGGCCGGCGCAACGACCCGGAGTTCGGCGACTTCGGCCGCTTCGCGCAACGCGCGTTCGAGCTCATCGACTGGCTGCCGGTGCGGCTCACGGCGGCCTCGTTCTCGGTGGCGGGCAACTTCGAGGATGCGATCTACTGCTGGCGAACCCAGGCCCTGCTTTGGCCCGACAAGTCGTCGGCTATACTGATTGCGAGTGGTGGCGGCGCCCTCGGGGTGCGGCTCGGCATGCCGGTGCACGAGTCCGGCGAGGTGGTCGACCGGCCCGAGATGGGTCAGGGTAGCGAAGCGGATCCCGACCACATGCAAAGTACGGTGGGCCTGGTATGGCGTGCCCTGCTGGTTTGTGTTGTATTGCTTGCCCTGGTCGGCGTTGCCGGCTGGGTCGGCAAGTAGCGTCAAGGTAGAAATTTTCCAAGGAGGGAAAAGTTATGGCAAATCGTGAAGTTGTGGCCCTGAGTGCGGTACGTTCGGCTGTTGGTGGCTTTAGTGGCTCGCTCAAGGACATGGAGCCCGGCGACCTTGGCGCGGTGGTTGTGAAGGAAGCGATCGCCCGCGCCGGCGTCGACCCGAAGGCGGTGTCTTTCGCCGCTGTCGGCAACTGCATCCCGACCGACGCCCGTTACGCCTATGTGGCCCGGACGGCCACCGTCAACGGTGGCATGTCGCTCGATTCCACGGCGTTCGCAGTTAACCGTCTGTGCGGCTCGGCCCAGCAGGCAGTGGTCAATGCGGCCCAGGCCGTTTTGCTGGGCGACGCGGACTACGCCATCGGCGGTGGCGTCGAAGTGATGTCGCGTGGTGCCTACCTGCTGCCCGCACTGCGCACCGGCGCGCGCATGGGCGACACCAAGGCGATCGATGCCATGGTTTCGGTGCTGACCGATCCGTTCGGCGTCGGCCACATGGGCATCACCGCGGAAAACCTGTGCACCAAGTGGGATATCACCCGCGAGCAGCAGGATGCCTTCGCGCTCGAGTCGCAGAAGCGCGCCGCGGCGGCGATCGCCGAGGGTCGCTTCAAGGGCCAGATCGTTCCGATCACCTTCGAGACCCGCAAGGGCACCGTGGTGTTCGATACCGATGAGCATCCGCGCATGACGACCATGGAAGCGCTGGGCAAGATGAAGCCGGCGTTCAAGAAGGACGGCTCGGTCACGGCCGGTAACGCCTCGGGCATCAACGACGCCGCCGCCTTCCTGGTGCTGGCCGATGCGGCGAAGGCCTCGGCCGCCGGGCAGAAGCCGATTGCCCGCCTGGTCGCCTACGCGATCGCTGGCGTGCCCAACGAAATCATGGGCGAGGGCCCGATCCCGGCGACCAAGGTCGCACTGCAGCGCGCCGGCCTCAAGCTGGACCAGATGGACGTGATCGAGTCCAACGAAGCTTTCGCCGCGCAGTCGATCGCGGTGAACCGCGGCCTCGAGCTCGACACCGCCAAGGTCAACCCGAACGGCGGCGCCATTTCGCTGGGCCACCCGGTCGGTGCCACCGGTGCGGTGATCATCACCAAGCTGCTGCACGAACTGATCCGCGTGAATGGCCGCTACGGTCTGGCCACCATGTGTATCGGTGGCGGTCAGGGCATCACCACGGTGTGGGAACGCGTGTAAGCGCTTCACTCAGCCGTAAGAAAACCCGCGTGGCCGCAAGGCCAGCGCGGGTTTTCTTTTTGTGGGCGGGCTTCGCGCCGCCACGATCGGTTTGGCGATCCCGGCCGCAGCCGGTCGGCTGTAGCCGACCCTGCGGAAACGGGCGTGCTGGGGCGGCGTTCTTTCGCAGGGCGGGCTTCAGCCCGCCTGCGGCGCCGGCCCGAGGCACGGCCCGGGCGAGTGCGAGCTACTTCTCGTCCGGCTCGAGCTTGATCGAAGCCGAGTTGATGCAGTAGCGCAGGCCGGTGGGCTGCGGGCCGTCCTCGAAGACGTGGCCGAGGTGGGCGCCGCACTGTTGGCACATGACCTCGGTGCGGACCATGAAGTGGCTGCGGTCGATGGCCGAGTCGACATTGTCCGGGTCGGCCGCGGTCGAGAAGCTGGGCCAGCCGCAGCCGGCGTCGAACTTGTCCTCGGAACGGAACAGCGGGGCGCCGCAGCAGGTGCACTTATAGCTGCCCTTGTCCCACACGTCCCAGTACTCGCCGGTGAAGGCGCGTTCCGTGCCTTTCTCGCGTGTCACGTGGTATTGCTCGGGCGTGAGTTGCGCACGCCATTCGGCGTCGGGCTTTTCGATCTTGCGGCTCATGTTCGCGGTCTCCGTTGCAGGGCGGTGCATGGCTTTGGCGCCGCCGGTCGCTCACTCGATGCAGGGTCAATGCAGGTGCTTGGGCATCTGCTCCGCGTGCTCTTCCGGCATTTCGGCGTGGACGACTTCGCCTTCGGGCGAAGGGTAGAGCGGGGCGCCGCAGTCGTCACAGTATTCGAGCGGGAACTGGTGCTCGAGGTTCACGATGTCGGTCACGCCGCATTCGCGCAGCACGCCCTCGATCTGCGCTGCGCACTCGGCGGTTTCGTCTTCCGCACCGAGCAGGGGCCAGACGACGCCGTGTACCACCTCGTCTTGGCCACGCACGGTAAGGCCGATGCGGTACTCCTCGAGCTGGCGGTCCCAGAACGGCGCGATGACTGCCCGGAGGTTGGGCGCGGGGGTCTCGAGCGCGGTACCGAGGAAGGCGACCGAGGCGCGCACCGAGTACGGACGGCTGTCCTTGTCGGCAGCGCGGCTGGCGGCGAAGTAGGCTTCGGGCAGGACGAGGTCGATGGCGCAGCCGGGCAGCAGTGGGCCGAGACAGGCGCCGCCCTGGCTGCGCCACTGGTCGCGTGCGGTGTCGCGGCTGCCGTCGGCTTCCTGCCAGCGGAAGACGGCCTCGCCCCTGGGCACGACGGCGGCGGCCAGCAGGTAGCGGACGTCCGACAGGAACTGGGTGGTCTCGGGGATGCCCTCGGTTTCGATGTGCAGGTCGTGGGCATCGAGCGCGGCGGCGCCGATCACCCGGGCGAAGTCCGCCGTGGCGCAATAGCCCTGCGGCAGCTGGTCGGGGCTGAAAAGGAAGTCGGCCAGTGACAGCTTCACGCCCTTCGCCAGCACGTGCGCCTGCAGGTGCACGCGCAGGTTGGCGAGCACCGCCGGCGGAATGGAGTTGGCCGGGATACGGTAGCGCGACCACGCCAGGATGGGGGCGGCGATCAGCACGATGTCGTGGTTCGGGAGCGTGCCGCCCGCGCATTCGGCACGGGATTCGATGTAGTCGGCGAGCTCGTCGTAGGCGCGCGGTTCGGCGCTGTAGAGATGGTCGAGCGCGGCGTTGAGCGCGTCTTCATCGTTGTTGCCGATGGCCTCGTCGATGGTGGCGCACAGATGCTGGTCCCAGTAGCGGTCTTCGACCCGGCTACCCGAGTCGGCCAGGCCGGTGCCGAGCCAGACCAGGCGTTCTGCGATGCGGCCGAGGCCGCCACGGCGCTTGAGGCGCGTTCTCTTCATGTGTTGTCCTGTGGGTAGGTCGGTTTTTCCGCGCCGGTACTGGCCGCGCGGTGACGCAGTGGTCGACATTCTAGTCGATGCATTGCTTCGGCCCGGTCAGAAGCCGGGCCGGTTCAGATGGACGGTCTGCAGGATGGTGGCGGAGATCTCTTCGATCGACTTGGTGGTGGAGTCGAGCCAGCGGATGTTTTCGCGCCGCATCAGCTTGTGCGCGGCGTCGATCTCGTAACGGCAGTTTTCCAGCGAGGCATAGCGGCTGTTGGGGCGGCGCTCCTGGCGGATCTGCGACAGGCGTTCGGGCGCGATGGTAAGGCCGAAGAGCTTGCCGCGGTAGCGGTGCAGCTCGCCGGGCAGCTTGTTGCGCTCGAAGTCCTCCGGGATCAGCGGATAGTTCGCCGCCTTCACGCCGAACTGCATGGCCAGGTAAAGACTGGTGGGCGTCTTGCCCGAGCGCGAGACGCCGACGAGGATGACGTCGGCCTCGGCCAGCTCGCCGTCGCTCGAGATCCCGTCGTCGTGGGCCATGGCGAAGTTGATCGCCTCGATCCGATGCTTGTAGTTGATGCTGTCGGCGATGCCGTGGAAGCGCCCGACGGCGTGGGTCGAACGCTCGCCGAGCTCGATTTCGAGCGGCCCGATGAAGCGATCGAACAGGTCCAGGAACAGCGCGTCTGCCTTGTGCAGTGCAGCAACGGTATCGTCCTTGACGAGGGTGCTGAACACGATCGGGCGCACGCCGTCGTCGCGCGCGGCCTCGCGGATCTGGTTGGCGCAGTCGATCGCCTTGTCGATGCCGTCGACGAAGGGGGCGCGCACCTGGCGGAATTTGACCTCCGGGAATTGCGCAAGCAGGCTGTGACCAAGGGTTTCGGCGGTGATGCCGGTGCCGTCGGAGACGAAGAAGACGGTGCGGGGGGTGGCGATGCTCATGAGTACGGCCCTGTGGTCGCTGGCGCTGGCGGGCGCCGAAAATGCTGAGGCAAACCCTATCGTGCGGCACAGCACAAAAACGCGTTAAACTCTTATTCTGCTTTGTATCCAACGTTTCCGGAAGGCCATTCATGACCCGCTACGTCATTCCCTTTACCGAACTGCGCATGTCGGACGTCGAGCAGGTCGGCGGCAAGAACGCTTCGCTCGGCGAAATGATCAGCCAGTTGCCTGCCAGTGTACGGGTGCCCGGCGGTTTTGCCACCACGGCCGAAGCGTACCGCGAGTTCCTCGCCCACGACGGCCTGGCCGATCGCATCAACCGCGCCCTCGATGCGCTGGATGTGGATGACGTGGATGCGCTGGTGAAGACGGGCGCACAGATTCGCCAGTGGATCGTGGATATTCCCTTCCCGGCCAAGCTGGAAACGGAGATCAAGACCGCCTACGAGCAGATCACGGCCGAAGGCGAGGGCAGCTTCGCAGTGCGCTCGTCCGCGACTGCCGAAGACCTGCCGGACGCCTCCTTCGCCGGGCAGCAGGAAACCTTCCTCAACATTCACGGCTACGAGAACATCCTGCACGCGATGAAGGAAGTGTTCGCGTCGCTCTACAACGACCGCGCGATCGCCTATCGGGTGCACAAGAACTTCAGCCATGCAGACGTGGCGCTGTCGGCCGGCGTGCAGCGCATGGTGCGCTCGGACAGCGGCGCCTCGGGCGTGATGTTCTCGATCGATACCGAATCCGGCTTCGACCAGGTGGTGTTCATCACCGCCTCCTACGGCCTGGGCGAGACCGTCGTGCAGGGCGCGGTGAATCCGGACGAGTTCTACGTGCACAAGCCGACGCTGGCGCTGGACAAGCCGGCGGTGATCCGTCGCAACCTCGGCTCCAAGCTGATCAAGATGGTGTTCACCGACAAGGCGGTGGCGGGCAAGTCGGTGCGCACGGTGGATGTGCCCGAGGCCGAACGCAATCGCTTCTCACTGAGCGACGAGGACGTGCTCGAGCTCGCGCGCTACGCGGTGATCATCGAGAAGCATTATGGCCGCCCGATGGATATCGAGTGGGGCAAGGATGGCCAGGACGGCAAGCTCTATATCCTGCAGGCCCGCCCCGAGACGGTGAAGAGCCAGAGCGACGGCCTGGTGATGGAGAAGTACCAGCTCAAGCAGTACGGCAAGGCCCTGACCCACGGTCGCGCCATCGGGCAGAAGATCGGTGCCGGCGTGGTGCGCGTG
>JBFGZP010000117.1:0-9453 GCA_041586695.1 Thauera sp. | reverse complement strand
CATCTCGAGCAGCTTCTTCGCCGCCGGCGTGAGCTCGCCGTCCTTCCAGTCGATCAGCTCCTCGAAGTGCTCTGCCGGCTTTCGACGCTCCTCGAACAAGGCGCGGGCGATGCGCAGGGACTGGCGCTCGCGCGCGACGCGGGCCTGCTGTTCGGTATGCTGGTGGTAGCCGCGCACCGTGTCTGCGATCTCGGCGAGATAGCGGATGCGCTCGGCGGGCACGATGGCGCGGCCTTCGCTTGAGGCCTTGACCTTGACGACCGGCAGCTTGCCAGCGGCCTTGACAGCCACCTTCAGGCCCTTGGCGACGAGTTGCGGCAGCATCGCCTGGTAGAGCGCGGTCACCCCGTCGTCGTTGAAGCGCGCCGCCATGGTGCCGAAGACCGGCATCTCGTCGGTGTTTTGCGTGAACAGCTCGCGGTTGCGTTGATACTGCTTGCGCACGTCGCGCAGCGCGTCCTGCGCGCCCTTGCGGTCGAACTTGTTGATGGCGACGAAGTCGGCGAAATCGAGCATGTCGATCTTCTCGAGCTGGCTCGCCGCGCCGAACTCGGGGGTCATCACGTACAGCGAGACATCGACGAAGGGCACGATCGCGGCATTGCCCTGGCCGATGCCCGAGGTCTCGACGACGACCAGATCGAAGCCGGCGAGCTTGCACGCCGCGATCACCTCCGGCAGCGCGGCCGAGACTTCCGAGCCGGTGTCGCGGGTGGCGAGCGAGCGCATGTAGATGTTCTCGTGCTCGATCGCATTCATGCGGATGCGATCGCCGAGCAAGGCGCCACCGGTGCGCTTGCGCGACGGATCGATGGAGACGATCGCGAGTTTGAGCCTGTCGTCCTGATCGAGGCGGAAGCGGCGCACCAGCTCGTCGGTCAGCGAGGACTTGCCGGCGCCGCCGGTGCCGGTAATGCCCAGCGTCGGGACCTTCGTCTTCGCCGCCGCGTCCACGATCGCGGCCTTCGCATCGTCCTTGAGGCCGCCGTTCTCCAGCGCCGTGATGATCTTCGCCAGATTGCGCAGGCGCACCTGGCGGTCGCCGCCGGTGAGCGCCTTCACCACCTCGTCGGCCTTCTTCGGCGCGGCGGCGGTGAGGTCGAAGTCCGAGCGCTCGACGACGCTGTTGATCATGCCCTGCAGGCCCATCACCGCGCCGTCTTCGGGCGAGAACACGTGGGTGACGCCGTAGTCGTGCAGGTCCTTGATCTCGGACGGCACGATCACGCCGCCACCGCCCCCGAACACCTTGATGTTCTCGCCGCCATTAGCCTTGAGAAGGTCGATCATGTATTTGAAGAACTCGACGTGACCGCCCTGGTAGCTGGTGATCGCGATGCCCTGCACGTCCTCCTGCAACGCGGCATTGACGATCTCGCCGACCGAACGGTTATGCCCCAGGTGGATGACCTCCGACCCGGTGGCCTGGATGATGCGGCGCATGATGTTGATCGAGGCATCATGACCGTCGAACAACGCAGCCGCGGTGATGAAGCGCACCTTGTTTTTCGGCTTGTAGGGCTGCATTTTCTTCGCAACGCTCAGGTCGGTCATGTCGGTCGTCCCCCGCTGATTGAATGGATGCTTGCAATCATAGAAGGCGACGTCCTCCTTTGCCATTGCCCTCGGTGACGTCGATCGTGCAAAATCCGCCAAATGCACTTCCATGGCCTCGGACCGACACGCGGAACCCGCTGAGATGCCCCGGACCCCGGCACACCCCTCATCGCCCCGGCGCAAGGCCGTGCGCAATCGCGCCACGGTCGCGATGGGCTTCGTCGCCGGCATGCTGTCCGGCATGCGGCGCCAGCAACGCGACCCCGCGCCCCTGCTCGCCGAGGCCGGCATCAGCCTTGCAGACCCTGCCAGCCGGGTCCCGATCGATTGTTACGCAGCTCTCTACAATCTCACCGTGGGCGCGCTCGGCGACGAAGGCTTCGGCCTCTTTTCGCGCGAGCTCCCGCGCGGCAGCTTCGAATTCCTCTGTCGCGGCATGCTCGGTGCGCCAACCCTGGCCGAAGCCCTCGACCGCGCCGCACGCTTCCTGCGCATCGTGCTCCCCGACCTCGCCGTCACCATCGTCCGCGACGGTCCCCGCGCCGAACTGCACATCGTCGAAGCGCGGCCGCTGACGCCCGACCCCGACGACCCGGCGCGCGTGTTTGCCTTCGAATGGCTGTTGCGCCTGCTGCACAGCCTGGCGTGCTGGTTCGCCGGCCGTGGACTCGCGCTCGATGCGGTGAGCTTTCCCTACGCCCGGCCGGCTCACGCCGACGACTACCTGCTGGTCTACACCGCGCATTCGAGCTTCGGCAGCCGCTCCCTGGAAGCGCGTTTTCAGGCCAATCTGCTCGATCTTCCGGTCCGGCGCGACGAAGCCGCGCTCGGCAGCTTCCTCGAGGGCGCGCCGGGCAAGATCTCCATGCTCTACCGGCGCGACCGCGAAATGGTGTTCCGCGTCCGCGACCTGCTGCGCGATGCCCTGCCGCAGAACCTGTCGCTCGGCGACGTGGCGCAAGGCCTGCATCTGTCGCCCCGCACCCTGCACCGCAGGCTGGAGGAGGAAGGTTCGAGCTTTCGCACGATCAAGGACGCGATCCGTCGCGACATCGCGTTGGCGCGCCTGACCAAGACCCGCCAGCCGATCGAGCAACTGGCCGCAGACCTCGGCTATGCCGATCCGTCGGCCTTCTATCGCGCCTTCGTCGCGTGGTCGGGCATGTCGCCGGAACGTTTCCGCAACCAGCTCGCAGCCCAGGACCTCGACCGGGCCGAAGCGGCGAAACGGGATGCACCCGAGCGCGACGACCCCGCGAGAAGATCCCGTTGAGTCAGCCTAGCCATTGAAGAGGATCCCATCCCTCGCCGTGTGAACGACCCGTGCCAGCCCCGGCCTGAACTGTGTAACCATTGGACCCACAACAACATTCGACGACGGAGACGAGGCACACAATGGCGAAGTCGGCCAACGAAGGCCCCCAATTGCCTGCATTCACGCCCGAGCAGCAGCGCCGCTACGACCTGCTGCTCGCCGGGCTCGATCTGCTCGACCAGGCAATCGCCGTGTTCGACGCCACTCCGAAACTGGTGACCTGGAACAAGGCCCTGTTGCGGCTGCTGGACTTTCCCGAATCGCTCGTGCGCGTCGGCACCCCATTCGAGGATTTCGCCCGCTTCAACGCCGAGCGCGGCGAATACGGACCGGGCGACATCGACAGCCTCGTGCGCCAGCGCGTCGCCGCCGCGCGCGCCTTCCAGCCCCACTACGTGGAACGGGCAAGGCCGAACGGCAGGATCCTCGCGGTGCGCGGCGTACCTATTCCGAATCTGGGTTTCGTTTCGCTGTGGACCGACATCACCGAGCAACGCCGCAACGAGCAGCTCATCCAGGACCAGAACGCGCAGCTCGAAGCGCGCGTACAGGCGCGCACGGCGGAACTCGAGGCGGCGAATAGCCGCCTCGCCCAGGCAAACGTCGAAATCGACGACATCGCCGGCGCCCTGCGCCGCAGCGAGAACCGCCTGCAGTTGATCATCGACTCCATCCCTGCCTTGATCGCCTACGTCGATCGCGACGAGATCTACCGCTTCGCCAACAAGGGATACGCCGACTGGTTCGGCTTCGACAAGGAGGCGATCGTCGGACACCACATCGTCGATCTGTTCGGCGACGAACTCTACCGCCAGATCCGGCCGCACCTCGAGCGCGCCCATGCAGGCGAAAGGGTCAGCTACGAATACAGCCGGCAGGGCGACAGCGGCCGCAGCGTCTACGCGCGCAGCATCGTCGTGCCCGAAACCGGCGCCGACGGCCGCGTGCTCGGCTTCTTCGTCATGTCCACCGACATCACCGAGCAAAAGGCCAACCAGGCCGCGCTGATACAGGCACAGAAGATGGAGGCCGTGGGCCAGCTCACCGGCGGGCTCGCACACGACTTCAACAATCTGCTCACGATCATCATCGGCAACCTGTCGGCGCTGCAGCCGCGCCTCGCCGGCGGCGCCGGCGAAGACTACCTCGACCCGGCCCTGCAGGCCGCGCGCCGCGGGGCCGAACTGATCCGCCGCCTGCTGACCTTCTCGCGCCGGCAGACGCTCGAACCCTGCGCGGTGGAAGTCGGCACGCTGGTGCACAACATGACCCACCTGCTGGTGCGCACGCTCGGCGCGAACATCAAGATCCGTCTTCGCCTGCCGGGCGAGCCGCTGCATGCGCTGGCCGATCCCCACCAGCTCGAGAACGCGCTCCTCAACCTCGCCCTGAATGCGCGCGATGCGATGCCCGAAGGCGGCGAACTGACGATCGCGGTATCCGTGCGCGAACTCGACGACAGCCTCGCACACATCGCCGAGGTCGCGGTCGGCGACTATGTGCAGATCGACGTCAGCGACACCGGCAACGGCATCGAGGCGGATGTTCTGTCACGCGTGTTCGAGCCTTTCTTCACCACCAAGCCCTTCGGCGGCGGCAGCGGCCTCGGCCTGTCGATGGTCTACGGCTTCGTGCGCCAGTCCGGCGGCAACATCCGCATCATCAGCACCCCGGGCGAGGGCACGAATGTGCGCTTCGTGCTGCCGACCGCACGCACGCCCGCCGAGGCGCCGCAGGAGCAGGGGGCCCCCGTTGCCTCCGGGCGCCTGCGCAACCGCCCGGTGCTGCTGGTCGAGGACGAGCCGGAGGTGCGCAAGGTGATCCGCATGCAGCTTGCCGAACTCGGGCATCCGGTCATCGAGGCCTCGAACGGGGTGGAAGCCCTGGCGATGCTGCAGAATATCGAGGACATCGCCATCCTCATCAGCGACACGGTCATGCCCGGCGGCATCGATGGCCGCGAACTCGCCACCCGGGCTCGCGCCCTGCGCCCGAGCCTGCCCATCCTGCTCATCACCGGCTATGCGAGCGCAATCGCGGCAAGCGAAAGAAATGCCGACGTGCCGGTGTTGCGCAAACCCTTCGACCAGGGCGCGCTGGCTGCCGCACTGGCCGAACTCGAGCTTGATCAGGAAGACGACATCCCATGCCAATGAATCGCAACGAGGCGGCGACGCCACCAAGCATTTTCATCGTCGAGGACGAGCCGGAGATCGCACGCCTGATCTGTAGCAGCCTCGCCGAGTACGGCTTCAACTGCGAACATCACCGCACCGGCCGGCAGCTCTTGACGCGCGCTCGCGAGAGTTCGCCCGATCTGTGCATCGTCGATCTCGGCCTGCCCGACATGGACGGCATGCAGGTGGTGCGCGAGTTGCAGGACGGCAGTCCATGCGCCGTGCTGATCCTCACCGGTCGCAACGACGTGACCGACCGCGTCCTCGGTCTCGAGCTCGGCGCCGACGACTACATCGTCAAGCCCTTCGAGCCGCGCGAGCTGGTCGCACGGGTGCGATCCATCCTGCGCCGCTACCAGCGCGCCGCCGCCCCGGAGCCCATCAGCGAACGCGGCATCGCGCGCTTTGCCGACTGGGTCTTCGACAGCTGCCGCCACGCCCTCACGGCACCGGACGGACGCGAGATCTCGCTGTCGGCCGCCGAGGCCGGCCTGCTCGCGACCCTGCTGCGACGGCCGAACAAGATCCTGTCGCGCGAGCAGTTGCTGGGCGAGCGCGACGTCGACCCCTTCGATCGCAGCATCGACGTGCGGATCTCGCGCCTGCGGCGCAAGCTCGATGACGATCCGCAGAATCCGAAGCTGATCAAGACCGTCTACGGCGCGGGCTATCTGTTTTCGGCGCAGGTGGGATGGGAATGACCCGCCTGCGGACGCGGGACGACAGCTCGCGGCGGCTTGGCTATAATTATGAATTCTTAATCCACAACTCCCAGGAGTCCGCTGCCATGTCCCAACGCCCGTTCAAGATCCTCGGCATCCAGCAGATCGCCATCGGCGGCCCGAGCAAGGACAAGCTCCGCACGCTGTGGGTGGACATGCTCGGCCTTCAGGTCAGCGGCAACTTCGTGTCCGAGCGCGAAAACGTGGACGAGGACATCTGCGCGATGGGCAAGGGCCCGTTCAAGGTCGAGGTCGATCTGATGCAGCCGATCGACCCGGAGAAGAAGCCGGCGGTGCATACGACACCGCTGAACCACGTCGGCCTGTGGGTGGACGACCTGCCGCAGGCGGTGGAATGGCTGTCCTCGAACGGCGTGCGCTTCGCCCCCGGCGGCATTCGCCGCGGCGCGGCCGGTTACGACATCACCTTCCTGCACCCGAAGGGCAACGAGGCCTTTCCGATCAGCGGCGAAGGCGTGCTGGTCGAGCTGGTGCAGGCGCCACCGGAGGTGATCGAGGCATTTGCGAGCCTGGCCGGCAGCTGAGCGCGCGCGCCGTCGATTCGCGGCCGGGGCCCGTCCCTGTCCAGGCGCGGCGCTCGCCAGCGGCACGAACGAACTTCGGGCCCGCGATTGCGGGCCCGAAGTCCGTTCGTGGATCAGGCTACGGTCAGACTGCAGATTCGAGCTTGTCCTCGCGAATCGCCTCGTACTCGTCCTCCCAGAACCATTTCTCGTCGCCGAAAGCCGGCTTGAGATGGTGCAGCCAGGTCGCCTTCTCGTCGTACCGGGCGAAGAACGGGCGCTGCACCCAGTCGGGATTGCGGGCCTGGATGAAGCGCAGCACGAACACCTTCTCGCCGGCGATTTCGGTCACGCCCTGCACCTCCACCTTGCCGGGGCTCGCGCTCATGCTCGGGCCACGGGCGGTGCGGGCGAGGCCGGACACCTGCTGAATCGCCTCGCGATAGATCTGCCAGGCGCGCGCGAGCGGCACCTCGAAGTACTGGCGCGCGCCGGTGTCGCGCTCGACGAACATGTAGTAGGGCACGATGCCGAGCTTGACCTGCGTCTTCCAAAGCTTCGCCCACACTGCCGGATCGTCGTTGATGTGCGCCAGCAGCGGACCCTGGGCCCGGATCACCGCGCCGGTGCTGCGGACGCGGCTGATCGCCGCCTGCGCGGCCTCGGTGTCGAGCTCCTTCCAGTGGTTGTAGTGCGCCATCACCGCCACATGCTTGCCCGCCTCGACCATCTGCGTGAGCAGGCAGATGAGGTCGTCCGCGTCTTCCGCGCCGAGGAAGCGGTGCGGCCAGAAGGTCAGCGCCTTGGTGCCGATACGGATGGTCTGGATGTGGTCGAACTCCGGCGCCAGTAACGGCTCGAGGTAATCGCGGATGTGGCGTGTCTTCATCACCATCGGATCGCCGCCGGTAAACAGCAGGTCGGTCACCTCGGTGTGCTCACGCAGGTAGTCGTGCAGCGTCGACGCTTCGGACGACGCGATGCGCAGCTCCTTGTCGCCGACGAATTGCGCCCAGCGGAAGCAGAAGGTGCAGTAGCTATGGCAGGTCTGCCCCTGGCTGGGGAAGAACAGCACCGTCTCGCGGTACTTGTGCTGCATGCCGTCGAGGCGCTTGCCCTCGTCGTCGCGCGGCATGTTCATTTCCATCTGGTCGGCCGGATGCGGGTTGAGCTCGTGGCGGATTTCGTTGACCGCCTGCGCGAGTTCGGCCTTGTCCGCGCCCTCGCGCAGCAAAGCCGCCACGCGGTCGAAATGCTCGGGGGCAAGCATGCCCCGCTGCGGAAAGGTGAGCTGGAAAATCGGGTCGTCCGGAATGTTGTTCCAGTCGATCAACTCGTCGATCACGTACTGGTTCACCCGGAAGGGCAAGACCGACGACACCACCTTCATCTCGAATCGACGCTCGTCGGAGAGCCGCGAGAGCGGTTCGATGCGATCGAGGTCGCGTTGCGTATACACCTTGAACGGCACCGGAGCGAAAAGCTCGGCGCTTTCCTGAACGATCGGCCACCGGGGCTTGAGAGCATGCACTTGAGCGCTCATGGACACCTCCTACTGGTCTGGTCATTTTGCTGCTGGGGCGCCACGGGGCGCGACGCCTCAATGCCGCCGCCGGATCAGGGCAATCCGTGAAGAAGCGGCGATCCTGGTAATGCGGTTCCGGATGCGATGAAGGGCTGGAAGGCAGCCAAGCTCCGGAATCAATGCGTGCCGCGCACAGGGGGCGGCAGGTAAGCGACTAAATATTAACGCATCAATTACATTTGCGCAAATACATACCGACTACCCGCGCGGGGCACCGCATGAAAAAACGGGCCTGCTTGCGCAGGCCCGCGCGTCCGACAGGCACCCGCCATCAAAGGTGGCGCGTCTCCCTCCCCATCGATCACAAACCGAAGTTCATTCGAACTCGACGATCACCTCGTCCACCGACAGGCTGGCACCGGGCCGGGCGACGATCTTGCTCACCTTGCCGTCCTGTTCGGCCCTCAGCACGTTCTCCATCTTCATCGCTTCGATCACCGCCAGCTTCTCGCCGGCCTTCACCTCCTGCCCTTCGACCACCGCGACCTCGCGCAGCAGGCCCGGCATCGGCGACAACAGGAATTTCGACAGGTCGGGCGGCAGCTTCTGCGGCATCAGCGACAGCAGATGGGCCGCATGCGTCGTCATCACCATCGGTTCGACCTGCAGGCCGAAGTGGGAAATGCGGTAGCGCAGGCCGCGGCGCTCGAGCTGCATGCAGATCGGGGCACCGTTGACCGTGCCGCGGAACAGCAGGTCGCCGAAATTCCAGTCGGACAGGATGCAGTAGGCCTTGTCGGCGCTGCGCAGCACCATGCCGCCGTCGACGCGTTCGACCGCGAGCGGATAGTGCTTGCCGCCCATCACCACCACCCATTCGGTCGCCACCTTGCGGCCGTGACCGGCGAGCTGGCCTTCGATCTGCACGGCACGGTCGATGTAACGCAGCCGCGCGAAGGCCGCCACCGCCGCGAGCAGGGTGGGATCGTCATGCGGCACCATCGACGCATCGAAGCCCCGCGGGTATTCCTCGGCAATGAATCCGGTGTTGAAATCGCCCGAGCAGAATCGCGGATGCTGCAGCAGCGCTGCCTGGAACGGGATGTTCGAGCCGATGCCGCGGATCACGAAGGCGTTGAGCGCGTCGCGCATGCGCTCGATCGCCTGCTTGCGGTCTTTGGCGTGCACGATGAGCTTGGCGATCATCGAATCGTAGAACATCGAGATCTCGCCGCCCTCGTACACGCCGGTGTCGACGCGCACGCCGTCGCCTTCGGCCGGCGGCTGGAACTTCACCAGGCGCCCGGTCGAGGGCAGGAAGCCACGGAACGGGTCTTCGGCGTTGATGCGGCACTCCATCGACCAGCCGTCGAGCTTGATGTCGGCCTGACCGAAAGACAGTTTCTCGCCGGCGGCGACGCGGATCATCTGCTCGACGAGGTCGATGCCGGTGATGTTCTCGGTGACCGGATGCTCGACCTGCAGGCGGGTGTTCATCTCGAGGAAGTAGAAGCTCTTGTCGGCACCGACGACGAACTCCACCGTGCCCGCGGACTGGTAATTCACCGCCTTCGCCAGCGCCACCGCCTGCTCGCCCATCGCCTTGCGGGTGGCAGGGTCGAGGAAGGGGCTG
>JBFGZP010000116.1:0-9488 GCA_041586695.1 Thauera sp. | reverse complement strand
GGCCTGCCGGCGGCGATGACGATCACGCTGGCGATCGGCGTCGGACGCATGGCAAGACGCCGCGCCATCATCAGGAAGCTCCCGGCAGTGGAAACACTGGGGAGCACCACCGTGATCTGTTCGGACAAGACCGGTACGCTGACGCAGAACGAGATGGTCGTTCGCCAGCTATGGTCGGGCGGCAATGCCTATGCCTTGAGCGGTACCGGCTACGCGCCGGAAGGACGGATCGAGCACGCCGGAATGCCGGTCGAGCCTTCGGGTGCGCTGCGCGAAACCCTGCTCGCGGCTGCGCTGTGCAACGACGCGCAACTGGTGCGGGACGGTCACCACTGGATCGTCAGCGGCGACCCGACCGAGGCGGCACTCCTCACTGCAGCGCGCAAGGGCGGCCTCGACGACGAGACCCTTCGTGCCGTGTTTCCGCGCCGGGACGAACTTCCCTTCGATGCCGAGCGGCGCTTCATGGCGACGCTGCACGACATCGAAGGCATGCAGGTGGTGTACGCCAAGGGCGCGGTCGAGAAGCTGCTGCCGGCGTGCAGCGCGATGCTCGACCACGAAGGCAAGATGGTCGAGCTGGACCTGGTCACGATCAACAAGATGACGGTGCACATGACCGAGGAGGGTCTGCGCGTGCTCGCCGTGGCCCGCTCCGAGTTGGCACCCGGGCGGCAGCTCGATCAAGAACATCTGCGTGAAGGTCTGGTGTTTCTCGGCCTGGTCGGCATGATCGACCCGCCCCGTCCACGTGCGATCTCGTCGATACGCATCTGTCACGCCGCCGGCATCCGGGTGAAGATGATCACCGGAGACCACCCCGGCACGGCCATCGCGATCGCTCGTCAACTAGGCATTGCCGACCACGATGCGCAGGTCATGAGCGGGCGGGAACTGGCCGAAATCGATGACTTCGCCCTGCGCCGCACGGCGACCGAGATCGACGTCTTCGCCCGCGTCGAGCCGGCGCAGAAGCTCAGGCTCGTCAGGGCGCTGCAGGCGAACGGCGAGGTGGTGGCGATGACCGGCGACGGCGTCAACGATGCCCCCGCTTTGAAGCAGGCCGATATCGGCGTCGCCATGGGCCTCGGCGGCACCGAAGTGGCCAAGGAAGCCGCCGCGATGGTGCTCACCGACGACAACTTCGCGACCATCGAAGCGGCCGTCGAGGAAGGCCGCGGCATCTACGACAACCTGGTCAAGTTCATCACATGGACCATCCCGACCAACGCCGGCGAGGGCCTTGTCATTCTCACCGCGGTGTTTGCCGGGACCGCGCTGCCCATCACGCCGCTGCAGATCCTGTGGATCAACATGACGACCGCAGCCCTGCTCGGCATGACGCTCGCCTTCGAGCCCGCCGAGCAGAAGATCATGCAGCGCCCGCCCCGCCCACCGGCGGCGCCGATCCTCGACCGCGTGCTGCTGTGGCGCATCGTGCTCGTCGGCCTGCTCATGCTCGCCGGCGCCTTCGGCATGTTCGAGTTCACGCTGCACCGCGGCGGATCGCTGGACGAGGCACGCACGGTCGCCACCAACGTGTTCGTCATGATCGAAGTGGCCTATCTGTTCAATTGCCGGTCACTGACGCAGTCATCCTGGGGACGTGGCGGCTTCGTCAACCCCTGGGTCTGGGTCGGCAGTGCGACGATGATCACGCTGCAGATGGCGTTCACCTATCTTCCGGCGTTCCAGCTCGTGTTCCAGACCGCGCCGATCGGCGCGGACGCCTGGCTTGCCATCACCGTGCTCGCCGCCAGCGTATGGTCTATCGTTGAACTGGACAAGGTCCGGCGAGCCCGTGCGCTGGGCGCGGCGCAGGCGTGATCCGCCCCCGCACAGCTGCTTTTGGCCGGGCCGTTCCACAGCCACCGCGGCTTCGGTGCCCTGCAAGGCGAAGCAAGCGCCGGAGTGAAGCGCTATGCTTTGCACTGAGCGGTGGCGCCGATACGACAAGACCGACTCGGCCTTGCCCCGGGAGGGGGATCGGCAGCAACAGCGCATCACACTCGCCCTGAAGACACGGTGAGCCTTGAACCCAACGAACTGACGAGGTGACTGCCATGGAAAAACCGGTACATGTATTCAAGGATCTGTTCGCCCAACTCGGCCTCGCGGACGATGGCGACGCGATCCAGGCCTTCATCAAGGCCCACGCCCCGCTTCCACACCAGGTCAAGCTCGTCGATGCACCGTTCTGGACCGAATCGCAGGCCACGTTCCTGCGCGAAGAACTTGCCGAGGATGCGGACTGGGCGGAACTGGTCGATCAGCTCGACGCAGCGCTCAGGCAGGGCTGAACTGCGCTGGCGGTGATGGTGGCGGGCCGGACTTGCGCGTCGCTGCGGCTCAACCGAAACGCCCGGTGATGTAATCCTCGGTTTCCTGCCGCTGCGGCTTGAGGAAGAGTTCGTCGGTGACGCCGAACTCCATCATCTCGCCGAGATACATGTAGGCGGTGTAGTCGGAGATCCGCGCCGCCTGCTGCATGTTGTGCGTCACGATGACGATGGTGAACTCATCCTTGAGTTCGTTGATCAGCTCTTCGATGCGCGAGGTGGAGATGGGGTCGAGCGCCGAGGTCGGTTCGTCGAGGAGCACCACCTGCGGCTTCACCGCGATCCCGCGCGCGATGCACAGACGCTGCTGCTGCCCGCCCGACAGGCTCATGCCGCTCTGGTTGAGCTTGTCCTTCACCTCGTCCCACAATGCGGCCTTGCGCAGCGCCCACTCGACGCGTTCATCCATGTCGCTCGAAGACAGTTTTTCGTGCAGCTTCACGCCGAAGGCGATGTTGTCGTAGATCGACATCGGAAACGGCGTCGGCTTCTGAAACACCATGCCGATCTTCGCCCTCAGCACGCTCACATCGATGCCGGGATCGAGCAGATTGCGCCCGTCGAACAGCAACTGGCCTTCGGCGCGCTGCTCCGGATAGAGGTCGTACATGCGATTGATCGTGCGTAACAGCGTCGACTTGCCACAGCCGGACGGACCGATGAAGGCGGTGACCTTGTGTCGCGCCATCTTGAAGTTGATGTTCTTCAGGGCGTGGAACTTGCCGTAGAAGAAGTTGAAGTCCTTGAATTCGATTTGCGCGTCGCTGATTACCATATTCGTTCCGAATCGCCGGGCCGTGTCCTGCCGCGATCGATTTCCAGTCGTCAGTTGATCTTCTCGGCCCGCAGGAAGACGCGGGCGATGATGTTGAGCGCAAGCACACCCATAGTGATCAGGAGCACCCCGGCCCAGGCCAGTTCCTGCCAGTTGCTGAAGGGACTCATCGCGAACTTGAAGATGGTGACCGGCAGGTTCGCCATCGGCTCGCTGAGGTCTGCGCTCCAGAACTGGTTCGACAAGGCGGTGAAGAGGAGCGGCGCGGTTTCCCCTGCAATGCGCGCCACCGCCAGCAACACCCCCGTGAGCACGCCGGCGCGCGCAGCGCGCAGCGTGACCTTCATCGTCACGACGCTCTTGGGCGCCCCCAGCGCAAACGCCGCCTCGCGCAGCGTGTTGGGGATCAGTTGCAGCATGTTCTCGGTGGTACGAATGACCACCGGCAGGACGATCAGCGCCAGTGCGATGACCCCCGACCAGCCCGAGAACTTGCCCGTCTGCGCTACCACGACCGCATAGACGAACAGTCCGATGACGATCGACGGCGCCGACAGCAGCAGATCGTTGACGAAGCGGGTGACGCGGCCGAGCAGACTGAAGCGCCCATATTCGGCAAGGTACACCCCGGCGAGGATCCCGATCGGCGTGCCGAGCAGGGTCGCCAGCACGACCATGACCAGACTGCCCGCGATGGCATTGAGCAGACCGCCCGCCTCGTCCCCGGGTGGCGGGGTCATCTCGGTAAACAGCGTCAGCGACAGTCCGGGAAGCCCCAGTTCGAAGACCGTCCACAGGATCCAGGCGAGCCAGAACAGGCCGAAGGCCATGGCCGACATCGACAGCGTGAGCGCGACCGTGTTGGTGAGTTTTCGTCTTGCAAGCAGGTTCATGGATCGCCTCGCTCAGCTCTTCGCACCCTCGCCGCGGGCGAGTCGGCGGAGCAGCAGTTTGGACACGAGCAACACGACCAGCGTGATCGCGAACAGAATCAGGCCGAGTTCCATCAGGGCCGCAGTGTGGAGCCCCGGGTCGGCTTCGGCGAACTCGTTCGCAAGCGCCGAGGTGATGCTGTTGCCGGGCGCGAACAGCGAGGCCGAATTGAGGAAATTGGTGTTGCCGATCACGAACGTGACCGCCATCGTTTCACCGAGCGCGCGCCCGAGGCCGAGCATGACGCCGCCGATCACACCGGTCTTGGTATAGGGCAGCACCACGCCCCACATCACCTCCCAGGTCGTCGCCCCGACCCCGTATGCCGACTCCTTGAGCATCGCCGGCGTCACTTCGAACACGTCGCGCATGACGGAGGCGATGTAGGGAATGATCATGATCGCGAGGATGATGCCGGCACACAGCAGGCCGATGCCGAGCGGCGCACCGGCGAACAGCGTGCCGACGACGGGAATCTGGCCGAGCGTGGATTTCAGTGCGGGCTGGATGTACTGCGCGAAGATCGGCGCGAACACCAGCAGGCCCCACATGCCATAGACGATGCTCGGAATTGCCGCCAGCAGTTCGATCGCCGTCCCCAGTGGCCGGCGCAGCCACACCGGGGACAGTTCCGTCAGGAAGAGCGCAATGCCGAAACTCACCGGTACCGCGATCAGCAGCGCGATGGCCGAGGTCACCAGCGTGCCGTAGATGGGTATGAGCGCGCCGAACTCCTCCATCGGAGGATTCCAGGCATCGGAAAACAGGAAGCCGATACCGTAGGCCTCGATGCTCGGCCACGAGGCGTACACGAGGGCGACGATGATGGCGGCCAGCAGGCCCAACGCCAGGATCGCAAATGACTTCGCGGCCAGGGCGAAGATCTTGTCGCCGATTTTCCCTTTTGCCGCAGACCTGAAGTCGCTTGTTTGCATCGATATACCCGTCGCGGCGGCGGATCGCACGCCACCGCCTCCGGAAAGGTTTGGACCAAAGGCCGGAACGGCCCCTGGCTGTCGATCGGATGGAAGCACGCAGGCTCGTCCGGAACCTTACTTGCCGGACCAGACTGCTGCACCCGAAGCATCCTTCATCTGCCCCCACGAGGCACGAATCAGATCGACGGTCGCCTTCGGCAGCGGGACGTACTCGAGTTCGAGCGCCATCTTGCCGCCTTCCCTGTAAGCCCATTCGAAGAACTTCAGCGCTTCGGTCGCCTGCGCCGCCTTGTCCTGCTGCTTGTGCATCAGGATGAAGGTGGCACTCGTGATCGGCCATGCGTTCTTGCCCGGCTGGTCGGTGAGGATCTCGTAGAAAGCCGATTTCGTCCAGTCAGCACCTTCGGCAGCGGCCGCGAAACTGGTTTCGCTCGGCGCGACGAACTCGCCATCCTTGTTGCGCATGATGGCATGTGCCAGCTTGTTCTGTTTCGCGTAGGCGTACTCCACGTAGCCGATCGAACCCGGCAGGCGCTGCACGAAGGCCGACACCCCTTCGTTGCCCTTGCCGCCCAGGCCCACAGGCCACTGCACCGCCGTGCCTTCGCCGATCTTTTCCTTCCAGTCCGGCGACACCTTCGACAGGTAGTTGGTGAAGACGAAGGTGGTGCCGGAGCCATCGGCGCGGCGCACGACACCGATGTCCTGCTCCGGCAACTTGAGGCCGGGGTTCAGCTCGGCGATCGCCTTGTCGTTCCACTTCGTGATCTTGCCCTGGTAGATGTCGGCCAGCAGCGACCCGCTCAGCTTCAGATCGCCCGGTTTGACGCCCTCGACGTTCACCACCGGGACCACCGCCCCGATCACCGTCGGAAACTGCTGCAGTCCGTCCTTGTCGAGATCCTCGATCTTGAGCGGCATGTCGGAGGCGCCGAAATCGACGGTCTTGGCCTTGATCTGGCGAATACCGCCGCTCGATCCGATCGACTGGTAATTGACCCGGTTGCCCGTCGCCTTGTTATAGGCATCGGCCCACTTGGCATAGATCGGGGCCGGAAAGGACGCCCCAGCGCCAGTGACGCCGGCGGCCTGAGCGTTGAAGGCGAGCAGCACGGCAGATGACGCTGCGAGGGCGAACTTCTTCGAAAGACGGGTCATGACTACCTCTGATTGGGGAAACCGAACCCCTAAGGTAGCAACGCATTGTTACAGGCACGTTTCATGTCATCGAAGCGGAACCAAACGGACACATTCGCCGTCGGGTGGACGCCCTGTCACGAATCGACTCCGGCCTGTTCGGGCACGGCGGCTCAGGCGATGGCGCTCTGCACCGCTTCGGCGATGTGGCGCGCGAGGTGCTCGACCTGAGCGCCGTCCTGGCCCTCGACCATCACGCGTAACAGCGGCTCGGTACCCGACGGGCGCAGCAGGACCCGACCGCGCTCACCGAGTTCGGTCTCGGCGCGCCGGCGGGCGGCCTCGATACCCGCGTCCGCCTTCCATTCGAAGCCAGCAGGCATCTTCACGTTGATCAGGCGCTGGGGATAGAAGACAAGGTCGGCACAGGCTTCGGACAGCGTGAGCCCGCGCTGTTTGAGCGCCGCGAGGACCTGCAGCGCCGACACGATGCCGTCACCGGTGCTGTGGCGATCGAGGCAGATGATATGGCCGGAATTCTCGCCACCGAGCTTCCAGCCCCGCTCGTGCAACATCTCGAGCACGTAGCGGTCACCCACCTTGGCCCGAGCGAACGGTGCACCGAGCCTGCCGATTGCATGTTCGAAGCCGAGATTGCTCATCAGCGTGCCGATCACGCCGTCGAGCCGGCCTTCGGCCTGGCGCGCGGCGGCAATTACGTACAGCAGCTTGTCGCCGTCGTAGATCTCGCCGCCGCGGTCAACCATGATGAGGCGGTCGGCGTCGCCGTCGAGCGCGATACCGAGGTCCGCCCCCTTCTCGAGCACGGCCCGACGCAGGTTCTCGGGTCGCGTCGCGCCCACCCCGTCGTTGATATTTAGTCCATTGGGCTCCACCCCCACGCTCACGACTTCGGCACCGAGTTCATGGAAGACGCTGGGCGCAATATGGTAGGCGGCGCCATGGGCGCAATCGAGCGCGATACGCAAGCCGCGCAAATCGAGTTCGTTCGGAAAAGTGCTCTTGCAGAATTCGATGTAGCGTCCGGCTGCGTCGTTGATGCGTCTGGCCTTGCCGAGTCGGGCGGGATCGACGCAGCCCATCGGTTCGTCGAGGCGCGATTCGATCTCGGCCTCGACGCCATCGGGGAGTTTGGTCCCGACAGCGGAAAAAAACTTGATGCCGTTGTCGTAATAGGGGTTGTGCGATGCTGAAATCACCACGCCGGCCTGCAAGCGCAGCGCGCGGGTCAGGTAGGCCACCGCAGGCGTCGGGATCGGGCCGGCCAGCATCACGTCAACACCGGCCGCAGCAAATCCCGCCTCGAGGGCGGCTTCGAGCATATAGCCCGAAATACGGGTGTCCTTGCCAATGAGAACGGCCGGATTCTCGCGGCCCGGCATCTTTTCGCGCGCCACCAGCGTCACGCCGGCCGCGTAGCCGAGCCGCATCACGAACTCGGGCGTAATCGGCGCCTCACCGACCCGGCCCCGCACCCCGTCGGTGCCAAAATACTTCCGTCCCATCTTATCCCCGGGTGGAGCTACAAAATGCAATTATGACACCGCCTGCCAGACCTTGAGCGCATCGAGCGTCGCACCGACATCATGGACCCGGACGATCCCCGCACCGCGCTGAACCGCAATCAGTGCGCCGACGGCGCTCGCGACCAAGCGCTGATCGACAGGCCTTCCCGTCACCGCGCCGAGCATCGACTTGCGCGACAAGCCGGCGAGCACGGCCAATCCGCCATCGCAAAA
This sequence comes from Thauera sp., assembly GCA_041586695.1. GTDB lineage: Bacteria > Pseudomonadota > Gammaproteobacteria > Burkholderiales > Rhodocyclaceae > Thauera. The sequence continues at coordinate 1,606 of JBFGZP010000116.1, read as the reverse complement.
GCGCCCGAGCTCGCGCAACAGGGCGAAGTTGTGCAAGGTGCGCTTGCCGAAACCGAAGCCCGGATCGAGGACGATGCGATCACGCTGCACGCCGGCCTGTTCGAGCGCGGCGACGCGCTCGTCGAGGTACGCGCGGACCTCGCCAACCACGTCCTCGTAGCGCGGATCGTCCTGCATCGTGCGTGGCTCGCCCTGCATGTGCATGACGCACAAACCGAGCGCGGTGCCGGCGACCGCATCCATCGCTCCTTCGGCACGGAAAGCGTTGATGTCGTTGATCATGTCCGCCCCCGCCTGCACTGACGCCCGCATAACCGTCGGCTTGAGCGTGTCGACCGACAGCGGCACATTCCAGTCGCGGGTGCGTTCGACGAAGGCGACGACGCGCTGGAGCTCGACCGCCTCCGGCACCATGTCCGCCCCCGGCCGGGATGACTCCGCGCCGATGTCGAGCATGTCCGCCCCGTCCTCGAGGGCCCGCTCGGCCCTTCGCAAGGCGGCCGACACATCCCCCTTGAGCCCGTCGCCCGAGAAGGAGTCATCGGTCAGATTGACGATCGCCATGATCTTGGGCTGCGAGAGGTCTAGGCGAAAACGCCCGCACTGAAGGATCGACATGCCAAATCACCATGAAAAACGGGCCGGAAGATCCGGCCCGTGTTCGCTAACAGGGCACCTGCATTCGCCGCAGGCCCACCGCCATCAGGCCGCTGGTGCGGCCGCAGTCGGCGCCGCGCCCGGCGAATCGTCCTTCGGCCGCGGGGTTGGCGGGGTTGCTGGCTTCGGCGGTCGCGGCTGACGGCCTTCCATGATGTCGTTCACCTGGTCGGCGTCGAGCGTTTCCCACTCCAGCAACGCTTTCGTCATCGCCTCGACCTTGTCGCTGTTCTCTTCCAGCAGTCGGCGTGCAAGCCCGTACTGCTGGTCGATGATACGACGGATCTCGGCATCCACCTTCTGCATGGTCGCTTCCGACACGTTGCGGTGCGTGGTGACCTGACGGCCGAGGAATATCTCGCCGTCCTCTTCGCCGTAGACCATCGGCCCCAGAGTGTCCGACATACCCCACTGCGTCACCATCCGGCGAGCCAGGTCGGTGGCGCGCTGGAAGTCGTTCGACGCACCCGTCGTCATCTGCTTCATGAAGATCTCTTCGGCGATGCGACCGCCGAACAGCACGGTGATCGTCTGCAGCAGGCGATCACGATCCTGGCTATAGCGGTCCTCGGTGGGCAATTGCATCGTCACCCCGAGCGCGCGACCACGCGGGATGATCGTGACCTTGTGCACCGGGTCGGTCTTGTCCAGCAACTTCGCCACCACCGTGTGCCCGGACTCGTGATAGGCGGTATTGCGGCGTTCGGCCTCGGGCATCACCACCGACCGACGCTCGGCGCCCATCATGATCTTGTCCTTGGCGCGCTCGAAGTCCTCCATGCCCACCAGGCGCTTGTTCGAACGCGCCGCGAACAGGGCCGCCTCGTTGACCAGGTTGGCCAGGTCCGCACCGGAGAAGCCGGGCGTGCCGCGGGCCAGCACCTGCGGGTCGACGTCGGGCGCGATCGGCACCTTGCGCATGTGGACCTTCAGGATCTGTTCGCGACCG
>JBFGZP010000115.1:0-9541 GCA_041586695.1 Thauera sp. | reverse complement strand
CACCTGCGGGGCGATGGCGAGGAATTCGTCGCCGTCCCGGCGGGTGAGATTGGCCACCGATACGACGCGGCGTTCGCCCCAAAGGATCGAATACGGGAAGCTGGGAATGTCGCTCATGTGAATGCCCGCGCACACCACCGTCCCCCCCTTGGCCACGGCGCGCAGCGCGGCCGGCACCAGGGCGCCGACCGGAGCGAAGATGATCGCGGCATCGAGCGCCACCGGCGGGGGCTCCTCCGAGGCGCCGGCCCACACCGCACCGAGTTCGCGGGCGAAGGCCTGGCTCTCGTGGTCGCCACGGCGGGTGAAGGCGTACACGTCGCGTTCTTGCCACCTCGCCACCTGGGCAATGATGTGGGCGGCCGCGCCAAAGCCGTAGATGCCGAGCCGCCGCGCTTCACCGGCCATCACCAGGGCACGGTAGCCGATGAGGCCGGCACACAGCAACGGGGCGGCTTCGGCCGCATCGACCGAATCCGGCAGAGGGAAACAGTAGCGCGCATCCGCCACCGTGTATTCCGCATAGCCGCCGTGGATCTGGTAGCCGGTGAAGCGCGCGTCGTCGCACAGGTTCTCGCGCTGGCTGTGACAGAAAGCGCAGTGGCCGCAGGTCCAGCCCAGCCACGGCACGCCGATCCGCTGGGCGCGGACCATTCCTTCGACTCCGGGCCCGAGCGCGGCGACGCGACCGACGATCTCGTGGCCCGGCACCATCGGCAGCACGGGATCGGGCAGTTCGCCATCGATCAGGTGAAGATCGGTGCGGCAGACGCCGCAGGCTTCGACCTGCAGCAGGACCTGTCCCGGACCGGGCGTCGGCACGGGCAGTTCGGCCAGTCTGAGCGGCTGGCCGGGGCAATCGAACAACATCGCGTGCATTGTCGCCGGACGGTTCTGGGGCATCGCGGACCTCCATCATCCTGTCCAGATGATGCGCTGCGGCTTGAGCACGGCGCACATCTGGGCTATTGGTTCAATGAGGTGTCCAGCCTCGGCACCCACTCGGTCGGCAAAACAGGGAGGAACGCCATGATGATCATCCAGCCCCAAGCCCACTCCGGCCCCGGTGGTCTTCGCCGGGGCTCTCGGCTAAAATCCGCCTCACGTCAGGGGGACCATATGCTGAAGAGCGGGGATATCGCACCAGCGTTTTCATTACCGGACGCCGACATGGAGATTTTCGATCTCGCGTCCGTACTCGGCAAGCACAATGTGGTCCTCTACTTTTACCCCCGCGACAAGACGCCGGGATGCACGCTTCAGGCGGCCGACTTCAGTGATCATGAGGACGACTTCGGCCGCTACGACTGCATCGTGGTCGGCGTGAGTCCGGACGACTGCCTTACTCACGCCGAATTCCGTGATGCAGAAGGGCTGTCCATCCGCCTGCTGGCGGACTGCGACAACGAGGCCAGCCGGCTCTACCATGCCTGGCGGCCGAAGGAAGTCGACGGTGTGAAAAAGATGGGCGTGCGGCGATCGACCTTCATCATCGACAAGCAGGGAACCATCCGCCACGCGCTCTACGACGTTGTGCCCCGCGGCCATGCAGCCGCGGTCTTCGAATTGGTCAAGGAACTGGAACCGAACAATACAAACCGAAATCGCAAAAAATAGCGTCGTGACGCTGCAGTACACCGTGAGCGACCCCGATGGCGCCATCATCGACGATGGTCAACACCCCCTGGTCTATCTTCACGGCGGTTACGACGGCATCTTCCCGATGCTGGAAGAGGCGCTGCACGGCAAGAAGACCGGTGACAAGCTCCAGGTGAAGCTTCAACCCGAAGACGCTTTCGGCGACTACGACGAGGAACTGATCCTGGTCGAGGACGCCAAGCTCTTCCCCGACAACATCGAAGTCGGCATGAGCTTCGAGCGCGTGGGCGAAGACGGCGAAGAGGAAATGGTCTACCGCATCACCGACATCGCCGAGGGCAAGGTGGTCGTCGATGGCAACCATCCGCTCGCCGGTGTCGCGCTGGTGTTCGACGTAACCGTGGCCGAAGTGCGTACTGCGACGGCCGAGGAAATCACGCACGGCCATGTGCACGGCGCAGGCGGACATCATCACTGATCGATCGCAGGCCGCGTGAGCGGCCTTTTTTCTTTCCGCCGCCGGCACGGCCGCAGCCGTGCCGGGGCTCCACGACGCAGCACCGCTAGCCCAGGTCCCTGAAATTCCATGCTCCAGACGAGCGCCGGGCCTACCGCCCTCCAAGTTCCTGATCCGCATCGCCCCCTGCTCGAGGTTTCCGCGCTGAGTGTCGTCATCGATGCCGCGGTCGGTCCGGTGGTCCCGGTCGATGGCGTCGGCTTTTCGATTGCCGCCGGTGAAACCTTCGCCCTGCTCGGAGAGTCAGGCTGCGGCAAGTCGATGACAGCGCTGGCGCTGACGCGCCTGCTGCCCGACGCCGGCCGGATCACCGGCGGCACTGTGCGGCTGCGCGGCGAGGACCTGCTCGGTCTGCCCGAGGCGGCGATGCGACGCGTGCGCGGCGGACACATCGGCATGATCTTTCAGGAACCCTCGACCAGCCTCAATCCGGTGATGACCGTAGGCGCACAGATCACCGAGGCGCTGGCGCGCCATGGCGTGACCGGGTCGGAAGCCGACGCTGCTGCCTGCACGCTGCTCGAGGCGGTCGGCATTCCCGATCCGGCAAAGCGCCTGCGCGATTTCCCGTTCCAGTTTTCCGGCGGCATGAAGCAGCGGGTGATGATCGCGATGGCCCTGGCCGGCCGCCCCGAACTGCTGATCGCGGACGAGCCCACGACCGCGCTCGACGTCACCATCCAGGCGCAGGTGCTCGATCTGCTCGCACGCATCCAGTCCGAGCGTGGCATGGGCATGCTGCTGATCACGCACGACCTCGGCGTGGTGGCGAGGATGGCGCATCGCGTCGGCGTGATGTACGCCGGCCAGATCGTCGAGACCGGCCCGCGTGAGGCCTTTTTCGCCGCGCCGCTGCACCCGTATTCGCGCAAGCTGTTCGCCGCCCTGCCCACCGCCGCCCGACGCGGGGGCGAACTCGATGCGCCGCGCGGCAACGTGCCGGCGCTCGATCGCGATTTCCACGGCTGTCGCTTTGCCGAGCGCTGCCCGGCGGCCTTCGACCGCTGCGACGACGAGGCGCCCGGCTGGCATCGGATCGGCACACAGGCGGTGCGCTGCCATCTGTACGAGGGCGTGAGCGTGCCGCGTGCGCTCGAACGCCTGCCCGACGCCGGCGCAGGCATCCTGCACCGGCGCGCCGGGCAGTCGGTGCTCGAGGCGCGGGACCTCGCGGTGCACTTCCCGGTGCGCAAGGGCATCCTGCGACGGGTGGTGGGCCAGTTGCGGGCGGTCGACGGCGTCAGCCTAAGTCTCGTGCCCGGTCGCACGCTGGCGCTGGTGGGGGAGTCGGGCTGCGGCAAGACCACCGTGGGCAAGGCCATCCTGCAGCTCGTCGAGCCCACCGCAGGCAGTGTCATCCTCGACGGGGAGGATGTCACCGGCCTGTCGGCGGCGGCGCTGCAGCCGATGCGCCAGGCGGTGCAGATGGTGTTTCAGGATCCTTTCGCCTCGCTCAATCCGCGCATGCGGATCGGCGACATCCTGGAAGAGGGGATGCGCAGCCTCGGCGTGGAGGCCGACACGGCAGGTCGCCGTCGCGCCGTGGATCGGTTGCTCGAACGCATCGGCCTGTCGGCCGACATGCGCTGGCGCTATCCGCACGAGTTTTCCGGCGGGCAGCGCCAGCGCATCGCCATTGCGCGCGCACTTGCCGTGAAGCCGCGGGTGATCGTCTGCGACGAACCGACGAGTGCGCTCGACGTGTCGGTCCAGGCGCAGCTGCTGAATCTGATGCGCGAACTTCAGCGCGAGCACGGGCTCGCCTATCTGTTCATCACCCACAATCTTGCCGTGGTCGAGTACCTCGCCGACGATGTCGCGGTGATGTATCTCGGCCGCATCGTCGAGGAAGGGCCGGCCGAACGCGTGCTGCGGGCGCCGGCCCACCCCTACACCCGGGCCTTGATGGCGGCGGTCCCGCGCATCGGTGGCGAGGCTGTCGGCGGCGAGGCGAGCGGCGCAGGCGCCGCGATCGATCTGCCGTCGCCGCTCGATCCGCCCGCCGGTTGTCATTTCCATCCGCGCTGCCCGCGTGCCACCGACGTCTGCCGGCTCAGCTACCCGGCGGTGACGGAGTTCGGCCAGGCGCGGCGGGTGGCCTGCCACTGGCCGCACACAGGGGCCTGACAGGGGCGAAACAGCTCGACAGGCGTGGCGCGGCCGGCGAGGCTGCGCGCCCCGGGTCAGGGCTTCGCCTTGGTCGCTGCGGGTTTCGTCTTGGTCGTGGCTGCCTTGGGGACGGCGGCAGCGGGGCGCGCAGCTTGCCGTGGCGCTGTCTGTGGCGGGCGCTTCGGGGCGGACGCTTTCTTGCCCGCCTCGGCCTTGGCGTTCTTGCCGGTGGCGGAAGCTGCGACCCTGCTTGTGCCCGAACTCGTTGGCGTCGGCGCCTTCAGTCCGGCACTTCCGCCGCTCTTGAGCCGCAGGCCCTGCTGCCGGGCACCGCGCCCGGCAAACGGCAGCAGGCGGCTGACTTCGAGGGCGCCTTCCGGGTCGACCCCGTCGGGAACGAGCAGGGCGTGTCCCGGTGCGACTGCGCTGCCCTCGCTCAGGCCGTTGAGCTGGCGCAACTGCGCAAGCGTCAGTCCGTGGCGGCGAGCCACCTCGGCAAGACCTTCGCCGGGCTCGAGCAGATGCGTCCGCCAGCCCTGACCCTCGTTTTCCAGCTCGGCCATGCGCGCCTCGAAGCGCCGGGCACGGTCGGCCGGCACGACGAAGGACTGCCCCGGCGAGGTGATCGCCGGGCGATTGAAACCCGGGTTCAGCGCCAGGAACTCGTCCAGCGGTAGTTCGGCGGACCGGGCTGCGGCAGCCAGGTCGATGCCCGGTGGCGCCTCGACGGTGACGAAGTGGAGTTCGTTCGCCACATATGGCAGTTCCAGGTGGAACAGTTCGGGCTGCGACACGATGTTCTTGATCGCCTGCAGCTTGGGCACGTAGTTGCGTGTCTCCTCGGGCATGCGCAGGTGGCTGTACTCGCCGGGCAGCCCATCTTCCGTGTTGCGACGCAGGGCGCGCTGCACCGAGCCCTCGCCCCAGTTGTAGGACGCGAGGGCGAGATGCCAGTCACCATGCATCTCGTAGATGGTCTGCAGGTAGTCCAGGGCAGCGTTGGTCGAGGCGATCACGTCGCGGCGTTCGTCGACCCAGTGGTCCTGTGTGAGGTTGTAGTGCTTGCCGGTGGACGGGATGAACTGCCACAGGCCCGAAGCGTGGGCGCGCGAGTAGGCGAGCGGGTTGTAGCTGCTCTCGACCATCGGTAACAGGGCGAGCTCGGTCGGCATGCCGCGGCGTTCGAGCTCGTCGACGATGTGGTAGAGGTAACGCCCGCCACGGGCGAAGACCTGCTTCAGGAAGCCGGGGCGGTTGAGGTAGAAGAGCTGCTGGTCGGTGACGCGTTCGCTGTCGAGATCCGGCATGCCGAAGCCGCGGCGGATGCGGTCCCAGATATCGTTGGCGTCGCGGGTAAGGTCCAGCGTCAGCACGCGCTCGGGCGCCAGGTCCCTGGCGGTGGGCAGTGGCTCGACGGCGGGCGCTGGCAGTTCCTCGGCCGGCGCAGCCGGCGACCGCAACAGGACTGCCATGGCGAGCAGTGCGACCAACATGAGGCGGTTTCTTGCCATGGGCTGATGTCTGCCGGCAAAGCGCGCAAGTCTAGCCATCCGACGGCAGTGGCGTCAATTTGAAATCCGCCGCTCGATATTCCGCCGTGCCGGCACTCCATTTCCCGTCGCGGAACGTGCCCTGCGCAGCCGTTCCACCGGGCTTGTCTGCAGCAACATGCCCGCCGTCGCTAGAACACGTCCTTCCATGCGCGCAGCGCCGCCAGGCAAGCGATGGGGTCGGTCGGCGCGGTACCGGTTCTGGCTGCGAGTTCCCGCACCACGCCTGGCCGATCGCAGCGCAGGAAGGGATTGATCGCCTTCTCGCGGCCGATCGTGCTCGGCAGCGTCGGTCGGTTCGCTGCGCGAAGGGCTTCGCATCGGCTCGTCCAGGCGTCGCGCTCGGCATTGTCCGGTTCCGCAACGCGGGCAAAGGCCAGATTCGAAAGCGTGTATTCGTGTGTGCAATAGACCCGGGTTTCGTCCGGCAGCGCGGCAAGCTTCGCCAGTGAAGCAGCCAGTTGCGGCGCCGTGCCTTCGAACAGGCGGCCGCAGCCGGCCGAGAACAGGGTATCGCCGCAGAACACGGCGCCGATCCCGGCGGCGTAGTACGCGATATGGCCGGCAGTGTGGCCGGGGATGTCGAGCACCGATAGCTCGACGCCGAGCGCGTCCAGGCTGACGGTGTCGCCCTCGGCGAGTAACCGGCTGATGCCCTCGATATTCTCCCCGGCCGGGCCGTATACCGGCACCGCTGCGCCGGCGAGTAGTTCGGCAAGGCCACCGACGTGATCTGCGTGGTGGTGGGTAATCAGGATGGCGGCGAGGGTCAGGCCCTCCGTCTCCAGGTATTGCTTGACCGGGCGTGCGTCACCGGGGTCGACCACGACAGCGCTGCGATCATCGCGCAGCAACCAGATGTAGTTATCGCGGAAGGCGGGAAGAGGGATAATGTCCATTCCGAGAATTGTGAGACCCTGAGCGCCGATGTCAATGCCCGATCTGACGGACTGGTTCGACACGCCGCAGGGCCGCTATGCGCTTGCCTGGGAGCAGGCCGAGCTGGACGCCGTCGTCGCCGACATCTTCGGCTACAACGCGGTGCAGTTGAGCCTGTCGTCGATCGACCTGCTGAGCGCCAATCGCATGCCCTTCCGCTTCCGCTGTGCACATGATGGTGTCGCCAGCGTGCTGGCAAACGAACACGAACTTCCGTTCGCCACCGCCAGCCTGGATCTCGTGCTGTTGCCGCATGTGCTGGAGTTCTCGCCCCATCCGCACCATGTACTGCGTGAGGTGGAGCGGGTGCTCGTGCCCGAGGGCAGCGTCGTCGTGGTCGGCTTCAACCCATACAGCTTCTGGGGGTTGCGCCGCCTGGTCGCGCGTCGCAGCGGCGTGTTTCCCTGGCGCGGACAGTATCGCTCGGCCATGCGCATCAAGGATTGGCTGACTCTGCTCGGCTTCGAGACGCAGTCGAGCAGTTTCGGCTGTTACGCGCCGGCGGTTTCCACCACCAAGTGGCTCGATCGCTGGCAATTCATGGACAAGGCCGGGCCGCGTTGGTGGCCAGTGCTGGGGGGCAGCTATGTCATGCATGGCGTCAAGCGCGTGCAGGGCATGCGCCTGATCACTCCGGACTGGCGCGAACGCAAGGCTTCGGCAAAGCGCCTCTCCACTGTTGCGCAGCGCAGCGGCGAGGCAAGGAAGATTCACTAGATGGAAGAAGTCGACATCTATACGGACGGCGCCTGCAGCGGCAACCCTGGTCCGGGCGGCTGGGGTGCGATCCTGCGCTCGGGTATGCACGAAAAGGAAATCTGGGGTGGCGAGCCGGCCACCACCAACAACCGGATGGAGCTGATGGCGGTGATTCGGGCCCTCAACTCGCTCAAGCGTCCGGTGCAGGCCAGAGTGCATACCGACAGCCAGTACGTGCAGAAAGGCATCTCGGAGTGGATCCACGGCTGGAAGGCACGGGGCTGGAAAACCGCTGCGAAGGAACCGGTGAAGAATGCCGATCTGTGGCGCGAACTGGACGCGGCCGCCGGCCGTCACCAGGTGAAGTGGTTGTGGGTCCGCGGGCACTCCGGCCATCCAGAGAACGAACGCGCCGACGAACTCGCCCGCCGCGGGGTCGACGCCACGCGCAAGGCCGGCGCAGCGGTCGAGGGCTGAGCGGGCCCATCGTCTCGCGACGACTCATTCAACCAAGCAATCAGGGAGCGACATGCGACAAATCGTGCTCGATACCGAAACCACCGGCCTGGACTGGCGCAATGGAGACCGCGTGATCGAAATCGGCTGTGTGGAACTGATCAATCGCAGCCTCACTGGCCGCCACTTCCATGTGTTCATCAATCCGGGGCGCAGCATCGACGCCGAGGCGGTGGCAGTGCACGGCATCACCGAGGAGTTTCTCGCCGACAAACCGAGGTTCGCCGACATCGCGGAGGACTTCGAGGTATTCGTGCGCGACGCGGAGCTGATCATCCACAACGCCAGTTTCGACGTCGGCTTCCTCGACAACGAGCTCGATCTGGCGGGCCGGCCCAAGCTGAACCGCCTCGCCGCCGGGGTGATCGATACGCTGAGGATGGCCAAGGAGCAGAACCCGGGGAAGAAGGCCTCGCTCGACGCGCTGTGTGATCGCCACGAAATCGACAACGGCCACCGCTCGCTGCACGGCGCCTTGCTCGACGCGGAGTTGCTCGCCGAAGTCTATCTGGCGATGACGCGTGGGCAGGAGAGCCTAATCATGGCACTGGAAGAAGAGCTTGCGCCGACACAACTCGAGGCTGGCGCCGCGCCGGTCGTACGCGCGGCGATCAAGGTACTGCGGGCTGACGACGCCGAAGTGAAGGCGCACGAGGAGGTGCTTGCCGGCATCTCGAAGGCGAACAAGGGCTTGTGCCTATGGCTTGCCGCCGAATCGGAGGCCGCGGCCGCCTGACGACGCGCCGCGATCGAACGGGCGGCGGTGGGGCCTGCGCCCGGGTGAGGTTGCCGCCGGACAGGGATCCGACCGCAACCCCCGGCGCTCAGCGCATCCGTTCCAGGCCGATGAGGATGTCGTGCCGCGACAGCTGGCCGACCAGCCGCGCGCCTTCGACGACCGGCAGGCAGCGATAGTGGTTCTTCAGGAAGAGCTGGATGGCGTCGATCAGGCTGGCATCGGCCTCGAGCGTGGTGATATCCCTGCTCATGTACTCGCTCACCGGCCCGGCCTGCTCCTTGAAGTAGGAAGCGTCGAGCGCGACCTTTAGGCAGTCCTTCTCGGACAGGAAACCGATCAGGCGATCGTCGCCGTCGACCACCGGCGCACCGGTGAGCCGATGCTCGAGCAGCAGGTGAATGGCCTTCAGCACGTCGGTGTCGGGACGGAAGGCGAGGTGATCGCCGATCATGTAATCCTTGACGAGCAGGGAATGGAGCATGGCTTCTCCTTGTTATTGAATGTCCGTGTGCCTTGAGGCTCAGCCGTGATGTCCCGCGCGGGCCTGCAACTCCGCCTTGCGCTTCGGACATGGATTATCGCATCCACCATCGCAGTCCAGGCCGAATCGGCCCAGGCCGCCGCAACTGCCAGCAATTGGCTTGCGGCCGAGGATGACGCCGATGGCCATGGCAGCCACGACGATGCCGACGATGACAAGCGTGAGAATAAAGGTGGTCATGAGCTTCCTACTCCGTAGCGAACGAGCACGCGGGTAGACAATAACGCGACAATGCGTGTTCCGAACAGCATCGTCAGAGCATCAGGCTGCCGCCGGGAAGCGAGCCGGCCTGTTCCAGCCGGGTCACGGTGGGCAGGAGGTCGAGCCCGGTT
>JBFGZP010000114.1:0-9550 GCA_041586695.1 Thauera sp. | reverse complement strand
CGCGCGCTGGCGCGAGATGAACGTGCCGGGCGAACAGGCGTTCCGCGGCAAGGGCGTGGCCTACTGCCCGCACTGCGACGGCCCGCTGTTCAAGGGCAAGCGCGTGGCGGTGATCGGCGGCGGCAACTCCGGCGTCGAGGCGGCGATCGACCTCGCCGGGCTGGTGGCGCACGTCACCCTGCTGGAGTTCGCCGACGAGCTGCGCGCCGATGCCGTGCTGCAAAAGAAGCTCTACAGCCTGCCCAACGTCAGCGTGATCAGGAGCGCGCAGACCACCGAGGTGACCGGCACCGACAAGGTCGACGGCCTCGTGTACAAGGATCGCGCCAGGGGCGAGACGCACCGCATCGAGCTCGAGGGCATCTTCGTGCAGATCGGCCTGCTGCCCAATACCGACTTCCTCAAGGGCACGATAGAGCTGTCGCGCTTCGGCGAGGTCATCGTCGATGCGCACGGCAAGACCTCGGTGGCGGGCGTGTTCGCCGCCGGCGACTGCACCACCGTGCCGTACAAGCAGATCATCATCGCCATGGGCGAGGGCTCGAAGGCCTCGCTGGCCGCGTTCGACCACCTGATCCGCAGTCCGGTCACGGCCTGAGCACCCATCCTCCCCGCCACCGTCGAAGCGCCCCGCCAGAACCCGGCGCGTAAACCGATGGTCGACCCGATCCCCGCGCAGCGCACACGCTGAGCGGGGATCGGCTTTTGCTTTGCGGCGCCACTGGGGCACACTTCCCCGGGCGCCCCCACCGCCCGTTTGCAGGATTCACATGTTGTTCAGATGGTTCGAAAGCCGGGTCGACCCCTATCCAGGCACCCCGCCGACCCCCGCGCCGCGCGGCTTCTTCGCCTTCCTGTGGGCGGGCACGGCAGGCCTGCGCCCGTTCATTGCCGGCATGGCCCTGCTCACCGCGACCATCGGCGCCTTCGAGGCACTGCTGTTCGCGATGCTGGGCCGGGTGGTCGACTGGCTCGCCGAGGTCGAGCCGGCGCGGCTGTGGGCCGACGAGGGCGCGACGCTGCTGCTGCTCGCGGCGATCATGATCGGCAGCATCGGCCTGGTGGGCGTGCAGACCCTGCTCAAGCACCAGGCGCTGGCGGGCAACTTCCCGATGCGCCTGCGCTGGAACTTCCACCGCCTGATGCTCGGCCAGAGCATGAGCTTCTACCAGGACGAGTTCGCCGGCCGGGTCGCGGCCAAGGTCATGCAGACCGCGCTCGCGGTGCGCGACACGGTCATGATCCTCACCGACATCCTGGTCTTCGTCGTCATCTACTTCGTCACCATCTCCGCGGTCGTCGGCAGTTTCGACCTGTGGCTGCTGCTTCCCTTCTTCGGCTGGCTCGCCCTCTACGTCGCCGCGCTGGTGTGGTTCGTGCCCCGGCTGTCGCGGGTGTCGCGCGCCCAGGCCGACGCGCGCTCGCTGATGACCGGGCGCATCACCGATGCCTACACCAACATCGCCACGGTGAAGCTGTTCTCGCATGCCGGCCGCGAGGCCGCCTACGCGCGCTCGGCGATGCAGGAGTTCATGCACGCGGTGCACGCGCAGATGCGCCTGGTGAGCGGCATCGAGGTGGTCAACCACGGCCTGAGCATGCTGCTGATCCTGGCCACCGGCGGCGTCGCGCTGTGGTTGTGGATGCACGGCCAGATCGGCGTCGGCGCGCTGGCGGCGGCCACGGCGATGGCGCTGCGCCTGAACGGGATGTCGCACTGGGTGATGTGGGAGATGGCCTCGCTGTTCGAGCACGTCGGCACCGTGCAGGACGGCATCAACACCTTGTCGCGCCCGCAGCGCGTGCTCGACGCGCCCGACGCCAGGCCACTGGAAGTGAGCCGCGGCGAGATCCGCTTCGAGCACGCGGGCTTCGCCTACGGCGCCACCGGAGCCGACGCGCGCAAGGTCCTCGACGACTTCTCGCTGCACATCCGCGCCGGCGAGAAGATCGGCCTCGTCGGCCGCTCCGGCGCCGGCAAGTCGACCCTGGTCAACCTGCTGCTGCGCTTCCATGATCTCGAGCAGGGCCGCATCCTGATCGACGGCCAGGACATCGCCCACGTCACCCAGAACAGCCTGCGCGCCCAGATCGGCATGGTCACCCAGGACACCTCGCTGCTGCACCGCTCGGTGCGCGACAACATCCTGTACGGCCGCCCCGACGCCGGCGACGACGACATGATCGCCGCCGCGCGGCGCGCCGAGGCCCACGACTTCATCCTCGGCCTGACCGACCCGCACGGTCGCCAGGGCTATGACGCCCATGTCGGCGAGCGCGGCGTCAAGCTCTCGGGGGGGCAGCGCCAGCGCGTGGCCATCGCCCGGGTGATGCTCAAGGACGCGCCCATCCTGCTGCTCGACGAGGCCACGAGCGCGCTCGACTCCGAGGTCGAGACCGCGATCCAGGCCAGCCTCTACCGCCTGATGGAGGGCAAGACGGTGGTTGCGATCGCCCACAGGCTGTCGACCATCGCCGCGATGGACCGCCTCGTGGTCATGGACAGGGGGCGCATCGTCGAAGAGGGCGACCACCGCAGCCTGCTCGCCCACGGCGGGCTGTATGCGCGTCTGTGGGCGCACCAGAGCGGCGGCTTCCTCGGCGAGGAAGTGGAAGACGAAGAACTGGCGGCGACCCTCTCCTGATCACCCGCGTCCGTTGGCCCCGGGCCGTCCCGGGCGCCGTTGCGGGGGAGGCGCCAGCTGTCTATGGTTGAAGGGAAAGACGACCTGATACGTTCGTGAACCAGCAGGGGGAGTCGGCCATGAACAAGCCCTACATCAAGACGCAGCGCCTGGCAGCCTTGTTCGTGCTGGGCAGCCTGTTGTTCAACTACCCGCTGCTGGCCCTGTTCAACCACCCCATCCTGGTCGCGGGCGTGCCGCTGCTCTACCTCTACATCTATGCGGCATGGGCGGTGCTGATCATGCTGCTGGCGCTGGTGGTCAGCAAGAAGTAGCGGCCATGCGGCGCCAGGCTTCGTGCGCCCCTGCCAGGCCGGAGGGCTGAAGCGTGCCGACGTGGATCATCCTGCTCGTCGTCGCTGCCTACCTGGGCTTGTTGTTCGTCATCGCCTACTACGGCGACAAGGCCGCAGCGGCGGGGCGCAGCGTGGTCGCCAATCCCTACGTCTACGCCCTCTCGCTCGGGGTCGTCGTCACCGCGTGGACCTTCTACGGCAGCGTCGGGCGCGCCGCCGCCACCGGCATCGGTTTCCTGCCGGTGTACCTCGGCCCGACGATACTGACCGCGCTGTGGTGGATGGTGCTGCGCAAGATCATCCGCATCGCCAAGCAAAACCGCATCACCTCGCTGGCCGACTTCATTTCCTCGCGTTACGGCAAGAGTGCGGTGCTGGCCGGACTGGTGACGATGATCGCGGCGGTCGGGGTCACCCCCTACATTTCCCTGCAGTTGAAAGCGATCTCCACCAGCTTCAACGTCCTGCGCGGCTACCCCGAGGTCCTGTCGCTGGTGCCGCAGGAACCGGAGAGCATCTGGGAGGACTCCGCTCTTTACGTGGCGCTCATCCTGGCAGCCTTCACCATCGTCTTCGGCACGCGCAAGCTCGACGCCGCCGAGCGTCACGAGGGCATGGTCGCGGCGATCGCCTTCGAGGCCCTGCTCAAGCTCGTCGCCTTTCTCGCCGTCGGTGCCTTCGTCACCTGGGGCATGTTCGACGGCATCGGCGACATCTTTGCGCGCGCGGCACAGCAGCCCGCGCTCGCCGACGTGTTCGTCATCGGTGGCGGCTCGACCGACATCTACCGCAGCTGGGCTTCGCTTTTTTCGCTGGCCTTCGTGAGCATGATGGCGATCATGTTCCTGCCGCGGCAATTCCAGGTGGCGGTGGTCGAGAACGTCGACGAGACCCACCTGAACAAGGCGATCTGGCTCTATCCCCTGTATTTCTTCCTGTTCGCCCTCTTCGTCCTGCCGATCGCGTTCGGCGGCATGCTGCTTTTTCCCGACGGCAGCGTGAACCCCGATACCTTCGTCCTCACCCTGCCCCTGTTCGCGGAGCAGCACGGGCTCGCGCTGCTCGTCTTCCTCGGCGGCTTCTCCGCCGCCACCGGCATGGTGATCGTCGAGACCATCGCGCTGTCGACCATGGTCTGCAACGACCTGGTGATGCCGGTGCTGTTTCGCATCAAGGCCCTGCGCCTGTCCGAGCGCGCCGATCTGTCCGGGCTCCTGCTCGCCATCCGCCGCATCACCATCCTGACCGGCATGCTGCTCGGCTACGCCTTCTACCGTCTGGCGGGTGAAGCCTATGCGCTGGTGGCGATGGGCCTGATCTCCTTCGCCGCGGTCGCCCAGTTCGCGCCCGCGATCCTCGGCGGCATCTACTGGAAGGGCGGCACCCGCAGCGGCGCGCTGGCCGGGCTCGGTGCCGGATTCCTGATCTGGTTCCATACCCTGCTGCTGCCGGCCCTGGCGCGTTCGGGCTGGCTGTCGATGGACCTGCTCGAACACGGGCCGTTCGGCATCGAACTGCTGCGCCCGCTCGCACTGTTCGGCCTGGAGGGGCTGGACGACATCACCCACACCATGCTGTGGAGCATGCTCGCGAACGTCGGGGCTTACGTCACGGTGTCGATCCTGACCGACCAGAGCGCCGTCGAGCAGACGCAGGCCGAGCGCTTCGTCGATGTCTTCGAGCTCGATCACGGCGCCGAGCGCGTCTGGCGGGCGAGCGGCTCGCTGCCCGATCTCCAGGCCCTGATGGCGCGCTTCCTCGGTGCCGGGAATGCCGAGCAGGCGTTTGCGGACTATGCCAGCCAGCACGAGCTCGAAAAGTTGCAGGCGATCGACGCCGAACTCGCCCACTACTGCGAGGCTCAGCTGGCCGGTGTCATCGGTGCCGCCTCGGCGCGTGTCATGCTCGCCTCGGTGGTCGAGGAAGAGTTGCTGCGCGACAGTCTGACCGGCCTGCCCAACCGTACGCTGCTGCTGACCCGGCTCGCCGATGCCCTGGGGCGCAGCCAGGAAGAACAAGCGGGGCGCCGCTTCGCCCTGCTGCTGCTGGCGCTCGACCGTTTCCGCCTCATCACCGACAGCCTCGGCGCGACCGTCGGTGACCAGCTGCTGATGGCCGTCGCGCAGCGCCTCGCGAGCAGGCTGGGCCCCGGCGACACGCTCGCCCGCGTCGGCGGCGAGAGCTTCGCCGTCCTCCTCGACGCCGCCAAGGACGCCGACGAGGCTGCCCGTTTCGCAGACAAGCTGCAAAGCGTGCTCGCGGCCGGTTTCAACGTAGACGGGCACCAGCTGTTCACCACCGCCAGCGTCGGCATCGCGCTCGGCCGACCCGACTACGCCAACCCCGGCGACATCCTGCGCGACGCCGAGACGGTGACCCACGACGCGATGCGCCGCGGCGGCGAGCGCCATGCGGTGTTCGACCCCGACATGCGCGAGCGCGTCGTCGCCCAGTTGGCGATGGAAACCCGGCTTCGCCAGGCGGTCGGCCGCGGTGAGGATTTCCGCGTTTTCTACCAGCCCGTCGTCTCGCTCGAAACGGGGCTTCTGGCCGGCTTCGAGGCCCTCGTGCGCATGCGTCGCGCCGATGGCAGCCTGGTGCCGCCGATCGAGTTCATCCCGCTCGCCGAGGAGACCGGTCTCATCGTTTCCATCGGGCGCTGGGTGCTGGCCGAGGCCTGCCGGCAGATGCGCGAGTGGCAGCAGCGCTATGCGGACCACCCGCCGATGCAGATGAGCGTGAATCTTGCCGGGCGCCAGTTCGCCGAGCCCGACCTGATGCAGCAGATCGAGGCGGTGCTCGCCGAGACCGGGCTGGACACCGCGAGCCTCAAGCTCGAAGTGACCGAGACGGTGATCATGGAGCACGCCGACGCGGCGACGGCGGTGCTGGAGAAGCTGCGCGCCAAGGGGATCAAGCTGCTGATGGACGATTTCGGTACCGGCTATTCCTCGCTGTCCTATCTGCACCGCTTCCCGGTCGACACGCTGAAGATCGACGGCTCCTTCGTCGGCCGCATGGACGTCGACCGCGAGAACGCCGACATCATCGCGACCATCGTCACCCTGGCCCATACGCTGGACATGGACCTCATCGCCGAAGGGGTGGAGAACGCCAGCCAGCTCGCCCAGCTGCGCGCGCTCAAGGTCGAGTACGGCCAGGGCTACCTTTTCGGCAAGCCGCTCGAGGCGGCCGCGGCCGAGGCGATGATCGTCGCCCGACCCGTCTGGTGATCCGCGGGCAGCCGCTGTACGCGCTGGTCGGGCGAAGCCTTCGCCGAAGCGTCTGAGATCAGGCCGGCACGCGATCGGTCAGCAGGCGCTCGAAATCCGCCGCCGGCAGCGGGCGGCTGAACAGGAAGCCCTGGAATACCTCGCACGCATGCTGGCGCAGGAAGGCGAGCTGGCCCTGGGTCTCGACGCCTTCGGCGACCACCTCCATGTCGAGGCTGTGGGCCAGCGCGATGATGGCGCGCACGATCGCGGCGCTGTCCCGGCTCGACTCGACCTCGGCGAGAAAGCTGCGGTCGATCTTGAGCTCGTCGATCGGCAGGGTGCGCAGGTAGGACAGCGAGGAATAGCCGGTGCCGAAGTCGTCGATCGACAGCTTCAGGCCGAGCGCGCGCAGGTCGCCGAGCATGCTGGCCGCCTGCTCCGGCTGCGTCATCAGCAGGGATTCGGTCACCTCGAGCTTGATGCGGCCCGGTGGCACGCCGAATTTTTCCAGCGCGGCCTGCACCATGCCGAGGAAGGACGGGTGGCGGAACTGCTGTACGGAGACGTTGACCGCCAGCGCGCCGGGATCGAGCCCCTGCGCCTGCCAGCGCGCGACCATCTCGCAGGCCTTCTCCAGCACCTGCCGGCCGACTTCGACGATCAGCCCGGTCTCCTCCGCCAGCGGGATGAATTCGACCGGCGAGATGAAACCGCGCTGCACATGCTTCCAGCGCAGCAGGCATTCGGCGCCAACGATGGCCTCGGTTGCAACGTCGTACTTGGGCTGGTAATAGACGTCCAGCTCGCGTCGCTCGATGGCGTGGCGCAATTCGGTCTCGAGGTCGAGGCCGCTGACCGTGCGCGCGTTGAGCTCCGTCGAATAGAAGCAGAACGCGCCCTGCGGGTTGGCCTGCGTCGCCTTCAGCGAGCGCACCGCGATGCCGGCGTGGCGCTGCACGGTATCGGTTTCGGCGCTATCGCCGGGGAAGGTGGCGATGCCGATATTGACCGCGATATACAGCTCCTGCGTGCCCACCGCGAAGGGCTGGGCCATCGCCCGCAACAGACGCCTGGCGACGCGCGCGATGCACTCGGGCGTGAGCTTGCCCTGCAGCAGCAGGGCGAATTCGTCGCCACCGAGGCGCGCGAGCCCGGTGCTGGATTCGGTCTCGGACATCATGGCGAGGAGGTCGCTGTCGCGCGTCGCCGCCTCCAGTCGCTGGCCGACGCGCTGCAGCAGTTCGTCGGCGAGGTTGGGGCCGAGCGCCTCGTTGAGCTGGCGGAAGCGGTGGATGTCGATGTGCATCAGGGCGCCGGTATGGCCGTAGCGCTGCGCGTGCTTGATCGACCAGTCGAGGCGGTCGATCAGCATGTGGCGGTTGGGCAGGCCGGTAAGGCGGTCGGAGTAGGCGAGGCGGTCCTGGTAGGCCTTGGCGGCGAGCGTGTTGCGCACGCGCAGGACGAGTTCGCTTTCGTCGACCGGTTTCGCGAGGAAGTCGGTCGCGCCCATCTCCAGCGCCTTGAGCTTGGTCTGCGCGTCGGACGACGAGGTCAGCACCACGACCGGAAGATGCCGGAAGCGTTCGCTGCTGCGGATGTAGGCGAGGATCTCGAAGCCGTGCACGTGCGGCATCATCAGGTCGAGCAGGACGATGTCGGGCCGGTCGCGCTCCAGCGTCGGGATCGCCTCGCGCGAGTCCTCGGTCAGGATGAAGTGCTCGTAGCCGGCGTCCTCGAGGAAGATCTGCAGGGTATCGAGCGTGATCGCCTCGTCGTCGATCATCATGATCGTCGCCTGCGGCATCATCGCGCCGGTGTCGGCGCGCGCGGCGGCGGCAACGCCCGGTCTCTCTGTTTCAGCGTATATGTTCATGATGCGGGACGATGAGTGCTGGCCTGGATACGGATCGATCGCGTCGGCCTCGGCCGGGTGATCACAGAATAGTCGAGCTTCATTTTTTGGCTCGCGTCGCTTGTCACGTTGCGGTCGAAGTCGTGTGCGCGGCGTCCGGCGCCCTCATGCCTTCGACCAGGACGCCGATCTCGGCCAGGCGTGCACCACATTGCGCGCCATGGCCGGCTTTCGCCGCGGTTTCGAGCTCCTCGGCGGGTTCGGTGAAGGCGTTGAAGCCCACCGTGCCCGCAGCGCCCTTGAGCCAGTGCGCGAGCTCGGCCAGGGTGGCGAAGTCCTGCTCCTCGTAGGCCGTCTCGAACAGCGGCAACTGTGCCTGCATGCGGGCGACGAACTTGGTGATCACCGCGTGCAGGCGCGGATTGTGTTCGAGCTGGGAGCGCACCGGCGCCCCTGTCGGGGGGACCTGGACGGCAGCAGGGGCGGGGGCCGGTGCCGGCACGGGCTGCCGTGCGTCCGCCGTGTGGCGGCCGCCGGGGGCGGCGATGCGCCTGGCGACGTTCTCGATCAGCGCCAGATGGCGGGCGCAGGCGGCAGCGTCGGCCGCCTGCGCCGCCAGTTCGAGCTCGGCGGCGGGTTCGGTGAAGTCGTCGAAGCCGACGGTGCCGCCGGCGCCCTTGAGCCAGTGCGCCAGCTCCGCCAGTTCGTCGAAGCGCCCGGCCTGCTGCGCGGCGCTCAGGCGGGGCAACTGGTCGCGGATGCGCAGCACGAACTTGCCGATGACCCCGTGCATGCGGGGCTTGTGGGCGAGGCGCGAGTGGGTCGGGCTGTCGTACGCAGTGGGCGCGAGCGCTTGCGCCGAAGGCGCGACGGCGGATGCCGCGGCCGCGCTCTCGCGTTGGCCGCCGACGACGTGCGCAACCATCGCCAGCAGGGCGTCGATGTCCACCGGCTTGGTCAGGTAGGCGGTGCAGCCGGCGGCGATGACCTCCTGCTCGAAGCCGCGCATGGCGTTCGCGGTCAGCGCCACGATCGGCGTCGTCAGGCCGGCCTCGCGCAGCCTGCGGGTGGCGGTGAAGCCGTCCATTACCGGCATCTGCATGTCCATCAGGATCAGGTCGTAGGGCTTCGCCTGCACCATCTCGGTGGCGATCAGGCCGTTCTCCGCCTCGTCCGGCGTGAGGCCGAACTCGCCCAGCACGGTCGCGACCAGCTCGCGGTTCTCGGCGCCGTCGTCCACCACCAGGATGCGCGCCGTCTGCGGCAGCACCCAGCGCGTCGTCTCGGCCGCGACCACGGTGTCGAGGCTCGGGCGAAGCGCCGCCTCGTCGAGCAGGCGGATGCCTTCCAGCGCACCGGTGGCGACGGTGGCGCTGAAGGTGCTGCCCTCGCCGGGCACGCTGGTGGCGACGATGTCGCCGCCCAGTGCGCGGGCGAAGCGCCGGCTGATGGCGAGGCCCAGGCCGGTGCCGCCGAAGCGGCGGTTTACGGTGGCGTCGGCCT
>JBFGZP010000113.1:0-9561 GCA_041586695.1 Thauera sp. | reverse complement strand
TCGAACGAATTGCGCAACTGGTTCGCCCATGATCCGGCGCGCTGGGACGGCTTCCGCCGCCGCTATGGCGCTGAACTCGAGGCCTCGCCCGCCGCACAGGAGGTCGCGCAGCTGCGCGCGCTGCTCGCCGACGAGCCGGTGCTGACCCTGCTCTACGCCGCCCGTGACGAGGTCCACAACAATGCCGTGGCCTTGCGCGAATACCTCCTTCGCGAGGCGGACGGCGGCGCGGCGCGGCTGCAATGAGCGCGCGGTCCGCCGGCACCCCACACGCGACGCTGCTCGCCGCGCTCGCGCTGATCGTGCTGGCGGCGCTGCTCGCTTCCGGCATCACCCCCTACGATCGCGCGACCTGGCTGCTGGAGGTGGCGCCGGTGCTGATCGCGGCACCCATCCTCTACTTCACCGCCGCGCGCTTTCCGCTCACGCCCCTGCTCTATGTGCTGATCGCCGTGCACGCGCTGATCCTCATCTACGGCGGCGCCTACACCTATGCGCGGGTGCCGCTCGGCTTCTGGCTGCAGGATGCCTTCGAGCTGGCGCGCAACCCCTACGATCGCATCGGCCATTTCGCCCAGGGTTTCGTCCCGGTGATGGTGGCACGCGAGGTCCTGCTGCGCGGGGGGCATCTGGCGCGCGGGCCGATGGCGGCCTTCCTGTGCATCTGCGTCGCGCTCGCGATCAGCGCCTGCTACGAGCTCGTCGAATGGTGGGTCGCACTCGCATTCGGCCAGGGCGCGGTGGAATTCCTCGGCACCCAGGGCGACCCGTGGGACACCCAGGCCGACATGTTCCTCGCCCTGATCGGCGCGAGCGTGGCGCTGGCGACCCTCTCCCGCGCCCACGACCGACAGATGGCCCGGCTGCCCTGACCCTGCCCCCCGGCCGCGGGTCCGTAGCGACCATCGTCGGCCCCGATCCGGCTCGTCGATCCCGCCTGGAAACCGCGTCCCGCATGAGGAACGCCCGCCTCCGGAGCCTGCAAGCAGCTTGCAAACGGGTTACGGCCTGCTACCAATAAACTATTGGATGTGCCTGAACGGCGCATCGCGACTGGATGCGATGTGCTTTCCGGACCCACAGAGCGCCCTGACGCACCCCGCAGCCGAATTCCGGTGCTTCGACGATTTCCGTGTTGTCATCGGCCCTGCCCCGGCGGCTTCGTTGTCTCGGCGTTTTCGTGGCGGCCCGACCGAACCTGGAGGACGCAACATGAAGCGCGCGCAGCTCTTCTTCATCCCGCTCGTTCTGGCCCTGCTTGCCGACCTCGCGCTGCTTGCCCCTGCGCCGGCAAGGGCGGCGCCCGATTCGCCGGTCGTGCACGAGCAGGACGCGCCCTACTACGAGGCCTGCGCCCGCGAGGGGCTGAACGAGTCGGAGTGCGCCGGCCGGCTGATCTGGTTCAAGGCCACCGCGGGCAACGATCGCTTCCACACCTACGTCTTCCAGCAGCGCGTGGGCGTGCTGATCGACTGGTTCCGCGTGCTGCGGGCCGACGAACGTGACGACCGCTTCCGCGCCTGGGGCATCATCAACGACCCGTCCTGCTGCACGCCGGGTTCGGACAATTGCCCCGCCAGGAGCCTGGACGAGACCTACGGCCTCGACTGGTGTCCCGGCGACGAGGAACTGCTCGGCTATGTCGGCCGCAACGGCTACCCCGATCCGGCGTGCGATTTCCGTGACGCCCCTCTGCAGGCGGGCGATGTGCATGGACCGCGGGATCAGCGCCAGTCCGCCTGCGATCTCAAGTTCGGCACCTCGACCGGCGCGCTCGGCATCCGCAAGTTCCCGAACCCGCGATTCGACAAGGCGGCGTGGGAGCGCCTGAACGGACGTGCCGGCAGCTGGGAGGGCTACAACCGCCCGATCGCCGCCGCCGGCGGCGGCGCCGAGGCGGCGCGCTCGCACCTGCAGGACGGTGCGATCGAGCCGCCCTTCCTCATCGGCACCGCCTGCGGCTCCTGCCACATCGCCTTCGACCCGCTCAACCCGCCCGCCGACCCGGCGAACCCGAAGTGGGAAAACATCAAGGGCCTGCTCGGCAACCAATACACCCGCATTTCCGAGATCATGGTCTCCGGCATGTCCCCCAACACGCTCGAGTGGCAGATGTTCGCCCATGCGCGACCCGGCGCCAGCGATACCTCGGCGATCCCGACCGACCAGGTGAACAATCCCGGCACCATCAACGCGCTGATCAACATCGCCAAGCGCCCCACCTTCGAGGGCGAGTCGGTGCTCAAATGGCGCAAGGTCGCGTCCTGCGGCAAGGAGACCGACGAGACGCGCTGCTGGTGCGAACCGGAGCGTGACGGCAAGTGCTGGAAGAAGTCGCTCGAGAAGGAGACCGTGCATCACATCCTCAAGGGCGGCGAGGATTCGATCGGCGCGCTCGAGGCGATCCAGCGCGTGTATTTCAACATCGGCTCCTGCTCCGAGCAGTGCTGGATGAACCACCTGTCCGACCTGCGCCAGATCGACCCGCAGCAGCGCGGCTTCGGCCAGACACCGTTCAACATCGGCCAGTGCCGGCGTGACTGCCCCAATTTCCGCGCCATCGAGGACCGCCTGGTCAACATCCTCGACTTCTTCATGTCGGCCGAGGCCCACGTCACCGACCTGCGCGCGGCGCGCGAGAACATGCTGCGGGCAGTCACGCCGAACGCCCGCTACACCGAGCAGGATCTGTTCGCCGATCTCGAGCGCGAGTTCGGCGCCAACGCCGTCGCGCGCGGCAGCGAGGTGTTCGCCAACACCTGCGCGCGCTGCCACTCGAGCCAGCCGGAAGCGGCTGCCGGTCAGTTCGCCAGCCTCGATCTGCACAAGGTAGACCTCAAGACCGGCCTGCGCGCGGACTGGCTCGGCAACGACCGCAACACGCCGGTATCCGAAGTCGGCACCTTCCGCTGCCGGGCGCTGCACTCGAACCACATGGCCGGCCGCATCTGGCAGGAATACGGCTCCGAGACCCTGCGCGCGCAGCCGCCCGACCCCAACGTCAAGGAGCCGGGAGACGGCGGCCGCGGCCACTACCGCAACATCTCGCTGCTCAACCTGTGGGCTCACGCGCCCTTCCTGCACAACAATGCGCTCGGCCCCGAGTTGTGCGGCAAGCCGAAGAACTCCGCCAACGATTTCTACGCGATGCGCCCGCGCTACGTCGATGCCGCCAGCGTCAAGCTGCTGCCGCCGGACCAGCAGCCGCCCTGCGTGAGCTACGACCCCAGCGTCAAGGGCCGCTACGAGTTGTACAAGGCGTCGATGGAGGAGTTGCTCAACCCGGCGAAGCGGGTTCCGAAAGTGACCCTGCTCAACCAGGACGTCACGCTGCGCATCGGCCCACGGCTGTGGGACGGCACCGACAAGGAGAAGCTGCTCGGCTTCGAACTGACGATTCCGAGCGAGATCGACGGCCGCGGCGTCACCGCCGGCACGATCGGCAACTTCCAGCACAAGGAGTTCATCGTCGATCTGGTGCGGGCGAAGACCTCGCCGAAGAAGCTGAAGACGAGTCTCGAGCAGCGCTTCGGCAAGGAAACCGGCGCCAGGGTGTTCGACGACCTCAAGGACATCACCGGCGAACTGGTCGGCAAGCCGAATGCGCTGGTGGAAGCACTCAAGGCGCGGCCGCACCTGATCAAGCAGGTCTACAGCAGCTGCACGGCCGAGATCGAGAACGAGGGCCACCGCTTCGGTGAGGACCTGTCCGAGAGCGACAAGAAGGCGCTGATCGCCTTCCTCGCCACGCTGTGATCGCAAGGGGGAACAGCCATGAGAACCGCCACGCTCATCACCCGCGCCGCCTGCGTGGCGGCCGCGCTGGCCGCTTCCGCCTGCGGTTTCTTCGACGGCGAGGAGAAGGCCGCCCCCGAGATCGCGTTCGCGCCGCACACCGAGGGTTACGCGGGCAAGCCCGACTTTGCGCAACTCGAGTACCGCTATCCACTATCGACCGCCGACCTGTACAAGATCACGCCGAAGAATCTGTCGCATCTCGACCAGGAGCAGGTCGACCAGATCTACGCCCGGCTCACCGCCGGTCCGATTCCCGACGGTGCCTACGAGGGCGACCTGTTCTTTCCGCGCGGCGGCAGCGGCAAGCTGCGGCTGTCGGAGATCGCCGGCGGCGGCCTGAAGGGGCTGGTGGTGAACGTCGCGGGCGCCAAGCTCGACCTCGTCGGCGAAACCTTGTGGAAGGGCAAGGTGTTTTACCGCGACGAGCGCGAGCTGCGCAACCGCATCGAGGACCTCGGCCTGCTGAAGAAGCTCGGTCTGGTCGAGGACAACACCGACAACCCGCTGCAGACAATCACCGTCGAGGGCAAGGACCAGTGGCTGCTGTTTCCCGCCAAGCTCTATTGCGGGCAGAGCCTGCTCGACAGCCGGCGCGAGTCGATCATCATCGACTACGCCTTCACCGACGAGTTGCCGGGTTACCGCCGCATGCCCGACCTCATCGCCGGCCGCGACGGCTTCGCCATCCGCGACGAGATCCGCATGGTCTACCCGGGCTTCTACCTCGGCCGCGCCTACATGGACCGCAGCTTCGTGGTCAATTTCGTCCTCTACAACAAGGAGATCGCCGAGCGCGCCCGCGACGAATTCATGAAGACCGGCAAGACGCCGCAGGACTGCTGGGGCGGTACTCAGCAGCGCCTGGTGGTCGCCGAACAGACCGGCTAGACGGCCGGCGGGGGCGCACAGCGGCAAAACGTGGCGCCGTAGCGGAGCGTAATGGGGGGCTGGACTTGCGTCGATTGCGCTGGCGGATTGCCGTGCTGGCCCTGTGCAGCGCATGCCAGGCGCTGCCGGCCCTTGCCGTCGACCCGGCGGGCCAGAACCTGCCACCCGCCGGTCGTTCCCTGTTCGACCGTCTGCTCGACGCCGACGCCAGGGGTGAGCCACAGGTGCCGTTTCCCTTCCCCGCCCTGCTGCAGCGGATCGCCCGCGAGCTCGACCCCGCGCAGCCGTCCGCGGGGCTGTCGGTGGTGCTGATACCGCTGGGTCGCTCGCTGCAGCGCCACGCCGCCGGCGACATCGAGGCCTTCCGCTATCCGCGCGTCGTTGCGGCGGTGACCGGCGAGCCTTCGGCGAATGCGCCGGTCGGCCATCGCTATCTGCGCGATCGCCTGTATGTCGCCTATCACGAGAAGGCGGCGGCGCTGGAGGTCATCAGCTACAACGAAGACGCCGGCCGCTTCGAGTTTCAGCTCGTGAGCGACTATCGGGCCGGCGGCAAGGCCGAGGTCGGCTATGCCAATCGCGCGCTCTGTCTCGCCTGCCACCAGAACGCAGCGCCGATCTTCTCGCGCCAGTCGTGGGACGAAACCAGCGCCAGCCCGCCGGTCGCCGCCCGCCTGGCGGCGACCGGCCTGCCCTACTACGGACTGCCCTGGCGCCATGGCGTCGATGTACCCGATGCGATCGATGCTGCCACCTTGCGCGCGAACCTGCTCGCCACCGCCCAGTTGCTGTGGCGCGAAGGCTGCGCCGGCGGGACGCGCGCCGCGGCCATCGGCTGCCGCGCCGAAGCACTGCGCCAGGCGCTGCGCTATCGGCTCGGCGGCGAGCGCGACTTCGCCCTCGGCCTCGCCCTCGACCAGCCGGAGACCCGGCGCCGGCTGGTCGAACCGCTGCTCGCGAACTGGCAACAGCGCTGGCCCGACGGTCTTCCGATCCCCGACCCGCAACTGCCGAACCGCCAGCCCTTCGCCGGCATCGAGGCAGGCGTGCGGCCGCCGGCCGACACCGATCTGGGACGCTACGCCGACATCGCCGCCGCCTTCGATCCACTCGCGCTGCGGGCTCCGCTGGAGATCTGGCCCGGGCGCGGCACGGTCGGCCCGGGCCGCTTCATCCATGCCTTGTCGTCGTTTTTCTCGCGCGAAGACATCCGCCTGCTCGATCGGCAACTCGTGCTTGCACCGAACGCGCCTGTGCGCCGCATGAGCCTGAGCTGCAGCGAACGCGAGGCCGCCAGCGGCCAGCGCCTCGACCTCGACTGCAGCGGCGAGGACGCCAGCCGGCTGCTGGCGCGCATCGCGGTCGCTGATGCGCGCATGACGGGCGGCACGATCGACCGTCTGATCCTGCCCGGCCAGGACAGCATCGGCGCGGTGGTGCTGGAGGGCGCCGATGCCTCCGGCCACGGCGACCACCTGGCGACCGCCTTTCGCCTGCAGCGCGACACCGGCAGCATCCGCAACGCGCGCGGCGAATCGATCCGCAGCCTGGTGGTGGCGCGCGCCACGAGCGGGCGCAGCGCAAGCGCCACACTGGAACTGGCAGACGACCTCGGCCCGCTCGACGGGGCGATCGACGCCCTCGCCCACGCCGCGCTGGCCGGCGAAAGCGATGCGCTCGACGACGCGCCGCTGCGGCGCGGCGCCGCCCTGGCACCGATCCTCGCCCGGCTCGGCCTGGTCTCCCGAACGGCAGCGCCTGCGCCGCTGGCGCCGGCACGCCTGGCCGACCCGAACGACGCGCTCACCGGGCCCTGGCCGACCGACCTGCAAGCCTTCCTGCGCCAGTGCAGCCAGTGCCACACGGCCGCCACCGCGTTTCCGCCCGGCTTCCTGCGTGGCGACGAGGCGCGCATACGGGCGAGCCTTGCCGGCTGCGCCGAACGCATGATCTTTCGGCTGGCGATGAACGAGCTGCCGCCGCAGGCGCGGCCGAAGACGCCGATGCCGCCACCTGCCGCCGCGCACGCCGCGAGCTTCATGCAATCGGGCGACCTGCCGGCCATGCGTGCCGAGCTCGAACGCATCCTCGTCGCCGGCGGCGGCAACGCCGCCGCCGCGCTCGACCGCCCCTACGCCACCCTGGCGCCGTGCACGCCCGGCCTCGACTGACCCGGAACGAGGAGACACGCCTTGGCTGCCAACCCCCGTCCTGCCGCGACTTCGCGCCGCTCCCTGCTGCGCCTGCTCGGCCGCCTGATCGTGCTGCTGCCTTGGATCCTCATCGTCCTCGGCGGCGGCTACGCCGCGATGCGCTTCCTGCCCGACGAGCCGGTCACCTACAGCGATCCGGTCGAGCACTTCAAGTACGGCTCCACCGGCGGCGAACGCGAGTCCGGCTTCCCCTACTGGATCTGGCGGGCGCTGCCGCAGGTCTGCGCCGAACACCTGCCGGGCGAAGGCTACGCCTCGCTCGGCATGACGTTCGAGCCCGGCCGCGACCTGCCTGTGGGGATGTCGAAGCGGCGCAACCTCGGTCTCGACCGCGTCTTCCTGAACTGCGCCGTGTGCCACACCAGCACCCTGCGCGAGGCCGCCGGCGCCGAGGCGCGCGTGATCGTCGGCATGCCGGCGCACCGCTTCGACATCCGCGCCTTCGAGACCTTCTTCTTCAACTGCGCCGCTGGGCCGACGTTCTCGAAGGATCGCATCGTGCCCGAGATCGACCGCCTCAGCGGCGGTCTCGGCCCGATCGACCGCTACCTGGTCTATCCGGTGGCGATCGCGCTGATGCGCGAGCGCCTGCTGATGCTGCGCGGGCGCTTCGAGTTCGTCTTCGCCCAGCCCGAATGGGGTCCCGGCAGGGTCGACACCTTCAACTCGGCGAAGGTGTTGTTCAACTTCCCGATGAAGCAGTTGCCGCCGCAGGAGTTGCTCGGCGCCTCCGACTTCCCGTCGATCTGGAACCAGCGCAAGCGCATGAGCCGCGACGACGGCCAGCGCATGGACTTGCACTGGGACGGCAACAATGCCCATACCGAGGAACGCAACAAGAGCGCCGCCTTCGGTACCGGCACCACGCCGCCGACGATCGACCTCGCCGCGATCGGGCGGGTGGAGAACTGGCTGCTCGACCTCGAGCCGCCGCCCTGGCCGTGGCCGATCGACCAGGCGCTGGCAGCGCGCGGCGCGCCGCTCTACGCCGAGTACTGCGCCGGCTGCCACGGCGCCAGCGGCAGCGACTTCAAGGGTGCCGCGGTGGGCCACGTGACGCCGATCGCCGAGATCGGCACGGACCGCGCCCGGCTCGACTCCTACACCCGCGAGCTCGCGGTCAACCAGGGCACGCTGTACGCCGGCTATCCGCACCGCTTCCGCCATTTCCGCAAGACCTGGGGCTACGCCAACATGCCGCTCGACGGCATCTGGCTGCGCGCGCCCTACCTGCACAACGGCGCGGTGCCGACGCTGCGAGACCTGCTCGAACCCGGCGCCGGGCGACCGCCGAGCTTCTTGCGCGGCAGCGACCTCTACGACCGCCAGCGCGTCGGCTTTGCGTCGGCCGCCCCGGCCGACGCCAGCGAACGCCTGTTCCTGTTCGACACCCGCCTGCCCGGCAACGGCAACGCCGGCCACGAAGGGCCAGCCTATGGCACCGAACTGCCGGCGGCAGACAAGGATGCGCTGGTCGAGTATCTGAAGACCTTCTGAATCCGCAGGAGAGCCACGATGAAATCCGCCTTCCGAACCCCCAGCCGGGGCCGCAGCCTGGTCACTGCACTGATCGTGCTGCTGGTGCTCGGCGCGGCCGGCGGCGCCTTCGCCTGGTACAAGTTCTTCCGCGAGGAGCCGCAGCCGGACTGGATCACCAGCGATCCCGACATGCGCTTCAAGTACGGGTCGATCGGCGCCGAACGCGACGCCGGCATCCCGTACTGGATCTTCTACGTGCTGCCGCGCGTCTTCCCCGACAAGCTGCCGGGGCCGGGCGGCTACGCCTCCTTCGGCGTGGTGTGGGAAGAGGGACAGGAGCTGCCGGTGGGCTTTTCCAAGAAGGTGGTCGGCTTTCCGCGCGTGGCCAACAACTGCGCCTCCTGCCACACCGCGAGCTATCGCGCGAGCGCCGACTCGGCGCCGGTGTTCGTGCCCACCGGGCCGAATCACACCCTGAACCTGTGGGCCTTCTTCCGCTTCCTCGTCGACTGCGCGAAGGACCCGCGCTTCAACGCCGACAACCTGATGGCCGAGATCGGGCTGGTCACCGACATGTCCTTCGTCGACCGCATGATCTACCGCTTCCTGATCATTCCGATCACGAAGAAGACCCTGCTCGAGCGCGAGGAGCAGTTCGCCTGGCTCTACCGCGAGGACTTCCCGCCCTGGGGGCGCGGTCGCGACGACGCGATGAACCTGACCAAGTACTTCATGATCCGCTGGCCGATGGACGACAGCCTCGGCCCCACCGACATGCCCTCGCTGTGGAACCTGCAGAAGTACCGCCCGGAGAAGGGCATGCGCATGAATTTCGCCGGCGACAGCCATGACCCGTTCTCGGTGATCATCGACTCCGCGCTCGGCCTGCTCGGCGCAGCGCCGAAGGACAACGACGAGTTCATCGACCAGGTGCGCTGGCTGCAGGGCTACGTGTCGGCCAAGCGCGCGCCCCAATACCCGTTCCCGATCGATGCGGCGCAGGCCGAGCACGGCAAGGCCGTGTTCCAGGCCCGCTGCGCGGCCTGCCACGCCTCCGAGCGCACCGGCACCGTCGTGCCGCTGAACGAGGTCGGCACCAGCCGCGACCGCATCGACACCTGGAACGAGAAGGCTGCGCGCGAAGCGAACAAGGTCGTGCGCGACATGGGCATCGAGCGCCCCG
>JBFGZP010000112.1:0-9570 GCA_041586695.1 Thauera sp. | reverse complement strand
TTCTTGTCGGGCCGGTCCACCAGCACCTGGCGGTCGAAGCGGCCGGCGCGCAGCAGGGCGGGGTCGAGGATCTCGGGCCGGTTGGTGGCGGCGAGCAGGACCAGGCCGGACGACGAGTCGAAGCCATCGAGCTCCACCAGCAGCTGGTTCAGGGTCTGCTCCTTCTCGTCGTGTCCGCCCATGCCGCCGAAGGCCCCCCGTGCCCGCCCGAGGGCGTCGAGCTCGTCGATGAAGATGATCGCCGGCGCCTTCTGCCTGGCCTGCTCGAAAAGATCGCGCACGCGCGCGGCGCCGACGCCGACGAACATCTCGACGAACTCGGAGCCGGAGATCGAAAAGAAGGGCACGCCGGCCTCGCCCGCGACGGCCTTGGCGAGCAGGGTCTTGCCGGTGCCCGGCGGGCCCACCAGCAGGATACCCTTGGGAGAGCGACCGCCGAGCCGCCCGTGGGAGTCCGGATCCTTGAGGAAGCCGACGACTTCTTCGAGTTCGGCCTTGGCTTCGTCGACCCCGGCGACGTCGTCGAAATTGACCCCCGTTTCGCTTTCGACATAGACCTTGGCCTTGCTCTTGCCGATGGCCATGAAGCCGCCACCCAGGCCCTGTTTTTCGGCGAACTTGCGCATCGCAAACATCCAGATCCCGACGAAGACGACCGCGGGCAGGATCCAGCCCAGAAGATCGCGCAAGAAGGTGGACCGGATGACCCCGGTGAACTTGACGTCGTACTGGCTGAGGTCCCGTGCCAGCTCGGGGTCGACCCGGGTGGTGACGAACTTGCTGCGCCCGTCCGGCAGGGGATTTTTCAGCGTGCCCTGGATGGTGTTGTCGGTGATGGCGATCTCCGCCACCCGGCCGTCCTTCACCATCTGCTGGAACTCGCTGTAGGAAAGGGGCTCGACGGCGCGCATCTCCACCCACAGGTCCTGCAGGGTGAGCAGCGCGAACAGCGCGAGAATGAAGTACCAGATGCTGAACTGGGTTTTCTTTTCCATTTGTCCCCCCGGGCTTCGCGCCCCTGAAGCCTGAGGCCCTTGTTGGAGCAGGCTGGCCCGCTCCCGGGTTCCCCGGGCGACATGCGCGGCGATGCCGGCGATGTCGAAATTATCGATCCGGCCGATATCGCCGAGGTCGAAATGCATATCCATTCCGGTGTCGATGCAGGCAAGCGCCGGCCATGCGCCTCGCCCGTCCGCATTTCCTTCGGGTATTCCCGCATGGTACAGCCAGGGCCGATCAGGGCTTAATGGGCGAGAACGCCATACGCCTGCACCCGAGGGCTCCTGTTCCATGCGCTGCCTGGCGCTCGGGATCGCCCGCACGCCCTTGCCTTTGCCCACCTGTCGGCCAGTATGTCCGACCAAGGCTCGGCGGCAGCGGGAAAAACGTATTCGACCTGGGATTCATCATGAGCGACTTCATCCTCGAAACAGTCGGCCTGACCAAGGAGTTCAAGGGCTTTGCGGCGGTGACCGATGTCAATCTGCAGGTGCAGCGCGGGCACATTCATGCCTTGATCGGCCCGAATGGCGCCGGCAAGACCACCGTATTCAATCTGCTGACGAAATTCCTGCCACCGACGAAGGGCAGCATCCGCTTCGAGGGCGTCGATATCACCCATGAGGCGCCGGCAGCAACCGCGCGGCGCGGGCTGGTGCGCTCCTTCCAGATTTCCGCGACCTTTCCACATCTGACGGTGATGGAGAACGTGCGCATCGGCCTGCAGCGCAAGCTCGGCACCTCGTTTCATTTCTGGCGTTCGGAAAAGAGTCTCGACGTCCTCAACGACCGCGCGATGGCTTTGCTCGAGTCGGTCGATCTGGCGAGCTTTGCCGACACCGTGACCAGCGATATGCCCTACGGCCGCAAGCGTGCGCTCGAGATCGCCACGACCCTTGCCCTCGAGCCGACGATGATGCTGCTCGACGAACCGACTCAGGGCATGGGCCAGGAAGATATCGCGCGCGTTGTCGATCTCATTCGCAAGGTCTCGGCCAAGCGCACCATCCTGATGGTGGAGCACAATCTTTCAGTTGTCGCCAATCTGTGCGACCGCATTACCGTGCTGCAGCGCGGCTCGGTGCTCGCCGAGGGCACTTACGAGGAAGTCTCGCGCAACCCCGAGGTACTCGAGGCCTACGTGGGGTCCGACGACATGGCCGACGCACATCACTGAACCGGGACTCACATGACGAGCGCCTCCAAACCCACCGAAATGCTGCGGATCACCGATCTGCACGCCTTCTATGGTGAATCGCACATCCTGCACGGCATCGACCTCGCCGTCGGGCGCGGCGAATGCGCCACCCTGCTCGGGCGCAACGGCTCGGGCCGGACTACGACGCTGAAATCCATCCTTGGGCTCGTCAGCCGGCGCACCGGCTCGATCATGCTCAACGGCAACGAGGTCATCAACGAGGCGACCCACCGCATGGCGCAGCATGGTGTGGGCTACGTGCCCGAGGAACGGGCGATCTTCGCTTCGCTGAGCGCAGAGGAAAACCTGATGTTGCCGCCCCGGGTCGCCAGCGGCGGCATGACCGTGGAAGAAATATACGAGATGTTCCCGAACCTGCTCGAGCGTCGCAACAGCCCGGGCAGCAAGCTTTCGGGTGGCGAGCAGCAGATGCTGGCGATGGCGAGGGTGCTGCGCACCGGTGCCAAGTTGCTGCTGCTCGACGAGATCACCGAAGGGCTCGCGCCGGTCATCGTCAAGAAACTCGGCGAGGTCATCAACGTGCTGAAGTCGCGTGGCTTCACCATCCTGCTCGTCGAACAGAATTTCCGCTTTGCCGCACCCCTCGCCGATCGGCACTACGTGCTCGAGCACGGCGAGATCGTCGCGACCATTTCCAAGGAAGAACTACCCGCCAAGATGGATTGGCTGCAACAAACCCTCGGCGTCTGAACCGGGGATCAACCAAATCAAGTAGGAGATAGGAAATGCCCATGAAGACACTGCTAACGGTTGCCTGCGCTTCGGTGTTCGCCACCCTGTCCGTCGGCGCCCACGCCCAGATCTCGGGCAACACCGTCAAGATCGGGGTGCTGACCGACATGTCCGGCACGTACTCCGATCTCGCCGGCGCAGGCGCTGTCCTCGCCACGGAAATGGCCATCGCGGACTTCGTAGAGAAGGAGAAGCCGGGCTTCAAGATCGAGATCGTCACTGCCGATCACCAGAACAAGGCCGACATCGCGGCCAACAAGGCGCGTGAATGGTTCGAGCGCGAGGGGGTGGATACCGCGACCGAACTGGTCACCACGTCGGTTGCCCTGGCGGTGATGAAGATCGCCAAGGAGAAGGATCGGATCGCACTCATCAGCGGCGCCGCCTCGACGCCCATCACCAACGAGCAGTGCAACGACGTCACCGTTCACTACACGTACGACACCTATGCCCTGTCCAACGGTACCGCGAAGGCGGTGACCACGCAGGGTGGCAAGACCTGGTTCTTCCTTACCGCCGACTACGCTTTCGGCCACGCCCTGGAGAAGGATGCCTCCGCAGTCATCGTCGCCAACGGTGGCAAGGTGCTGGGCTCTGTCGCCCACCCCTTCCCGGGCTCGGACTTCTCCTCCTTCCTGCTCCAGGCCCAGGCCTCGGGCGCGCAGGTGATCGGTCTGGCCAACGCCGGTGCCGACACCACCAATGCCATCAAGCAGGCAGCCGAATTCGGTGTCACGCCCAAGCAGCCGCTCGCCGGCCTGCTGATGTTCATCACCGACGTGCATGCGCTCGGTCTGCAACCGACCCAGGGCATGTACCTGACCACGGGTTTCTACTGGGACCGCAACGACGAAACCCGCGCCTGGTCGAAGCGTTTCTTCGACAAGCAGAAGCGCATGCCGACGATGGTACAGGCCGGTCAGTATTCGTCCATCTACCACTACTTGCTGGCGGTCAAGGCGGCCGCTTCGGATGATTCGCAGAAGGTCATGGCGATGATGAAGAAGACGCCGGTCAACGACTTCTTCGCCAAGAACGGGGTCATTCGTGCCGACGGCCGCATGGTGCACGACATGTACCTCGTCCAGGTCAAGAAGCCGGACGAATCGAAGTATCCGTGGGACTATTACACCGTCAAGCAGGTCATCCCCGCCGATCAGGCCTATCAGCCCCTTGCGGACTCGCGCTGCCCGCTCGTGAAGAAGTAAGCCAACCACTGCAAGGCCCGGGGTGGTGCGTCTGCCCCGGGCGTGGAGCTTCACATGGAAATATTCGGGATATCGACGGCCCTGCTTGGCAGCCAGTTACTGATCGGCCTGATCAACGGATCGTTCTATGCGATCCTGAGCCTCGGCCTGGCGATCATCTTCGGCCTGCTCAACATCATCAACTTCGCCCACGGGGCGCAGTACATGATGGGGGCCTTCGTCGCCTGGCTGGCGCTCACCAAGTTCGGCATCAACTACTGGGTCTCGCTCATCCTCGCCCCGGTCGTGGTGGGCGCACTCGGCGTGGTGCTGGAGCGCACCATGCTGCGCAAGCTCTACAAGCTCGATCACCTTTACGGCCTGCTGCTGACCTTCGGCATCGCCCTCATCATCGAGGGGATCTTTCGCGACCAGTTCGGCAGTTCGGGTGAGAGCTACCCGGTGCCCGAGTTGCTCTCCGGCGGTGTCAACCTGGGGTTCATGTACCTGCCGATCTATCGCGGCTGGATCGTGGTTGCCGCGCTCAGCGTGTGCTTCGGCTCGTGGTTCATGATCGAGAAGACCAAGCTCGGCGCCTACCTGCGCGCGGGCACGGAGAATCCGCAGATCGTCCAGGCCCTGGGCATCAACGTGCCATTGCTCATCACCTTCACCTACGGTTATGGCGTGGCCTTCGCCGCCTTCGCCGGCGTGCTCGCCGCCCCGGTCTTCCAGGTGAACCCGCTGATGGGCTCGCATCTCATCATCGTCGTCTTCGCCGTAGTGGTGATCGGCGGCATGGGTTCGATCATGGGCGCCATCGTGACCGGCCTCGGCCTTGGCCTGATCGAGGGCTTGACCAAGGTCTTCTACCCCGAAGCGTCCTCCGTCGTTGTCTTCGTGATCATGGTCGTCGTGTTACTGGTGCGGCCCGCGGGGCTGTTCGGCAAGACCTGATCTCCTCCGACCAAGGAATTCCGCCATGAGCTCCACCTCCAACAACTCATCGAGCGCGCTACTGAAGCCCTCGGTCCTGTATGCCGTGCTTTTCGTCGTCGGCCTGATCGCGCCATTCACGCTCTACCCGACCTTCCTGATGAAGATCCTGTGCTTCGCGCTGTTCGCGTCGGCATTCAATCTCCTGCTCGGGTTCGCCGGCCTGCTGTCATTCGGTCACGCCGCCTTCCTCGGCACCGCGGCCTACGTGTGCGGTTTGATGATGCGCGATGTCGGGGTCACGCCCGAAGTGGGGATACTCGCCGGCACCGCGGTGGGTGCCGCGCTGGGCTGGGTGTTCGGCATCCTCGCCATCCGCCGCACCGGCATCTACTTCGCGATGATCACCCTCGCTCTGGCGCAGATGGTCTATTTCCTGGCGCTTCAGGTCAAGATCACAGGCGGTGAGGACGGCCTGCAGGGCGTGCCCCGCGGCCATCTTTTCGGCATCGTCGACATGTCCGACAACATGGCCATGTACTACATGGTGTATGCGGTCTTCTGCATCGGCTTCTTCATCATCTACCGTGCCATCCACTCGCCGTTCGGGCAGATCTTGAAGGCCATCCGCGAGAACGAGCCGCGCGCCATCTCGCTCGGCTACGACGTCGACAAGTTCAAACTGCTGGCCTTCGTGATCTCGGCCGCGCTGACGGGCACCGCCGGTGCGACCAAGACGCTGGTGTTCCAACTCGCCTCCCTGTCCGATGTGCACTGGCACATGTCGGGCGAAGTGGTGCTGATGACACTCCTCGGCGGCCTCGGCACCATCCTCGGGCCCGCGGTCGGCGGCGGCACCATCGTCACCATACAAAACCAGCTCGCCGACTCGGTCGGCTCGTGGGTCACGGTCATCATGGGGGGCATCTTCGTTGCCTGCGTCCTGCTCTTCCGACGCGGCATAGTCGGCGAGATCCAGGCCCTGATCCGGCGGGCCGGAATCAACTAGGTCAGTGATTCGGGAAATGGACGGCCTCGATCGGCAGACGGCCCGGTCGAAGTGTCACCGGCCGGCAGGCTGGCCACTCGATCGGTCCGGCCCAGGCGCCGGCGTGTGCACCGAGAGCCCGCAATGAGGTCGTGAGCTTCGCCTGCACCGCATTCGGATCGGTGCAGCCCACCGCGTGTTCAGGGCAGCTTCAGCGTCACCGGCAGCGTGGCCGGCGGCAGGCAGACGCGGTCGTCGCAGGCCTGCACGCTGAGTTCGCCCTCGACCGCGCGCAATCCGGCGAGCGTGCCGACCGGGAACTCGGCCACCAACTCCACCTCGCCTTCGTACACCTGCAGGCCCTCGCTCGCGAATGCGGGCGCGAACAGATGTGCCGGC
This sequence comes from Thauera sp., assembly GCA_041586695.1. GTDB lineage: Bacteria > Pseudomonadota > Gammaproteobacteria > Burkholderiales > Rhodocyclaceae > Thauera. Next base: position 3,110 of record JBFGZP010000112.1, on the reverse strand, counting down.
GGATAGCGGATGCGCAAGGGCTCGAGCCCCGCGAAGCGGATTGCGGTCGGGATCAGGTAGTCGTAGGAGGCGGGGTTCGCGTTGATATGGAAACCTGGCGCAACGCGCAACGTCACCACGATCTGGTCGTGTCCGCGGAGGTGACGGAGCGCCGTGTCGATCGCCACATGATCCGCGCTGTCGAGCAGGGCGAGCCGGGCCGGCCTCCCGGCGGCGTGTCGCGCCATCACAGCCGTGCGCAGCTCGACCGCCGCTCCCACCAAGGTCGGCCACTGCTCGGGGTGATCCTGCACCTGGCCGGCAAGCGCGGCGAGCACGCGCTCGGCGGCGCGCAGGTAGGAGGCGCCGTCGGCCTCGCGGGCGAGACGCAGCAGCAGGCGCACCGTCGCCGATGTGCCCGAGGGGTAGGGGTCGTCGCCGCGCTCGGTGGGCACGATCGGTAGATCCCCCTGTGCCGACGCCATCGCCAGGCTGCCGTCTTCGCGCCCGAACAGGCGCAGGGCATCGTCCGCGAGCAGGGTGGCGCGCCGGCGCCATTCGAGCTCCCCAGTCGTGTCGGCAAGCGCCGCGAGTCCGACGCCGAAGTGAGCATAGTCTTCGAGAAAGCCCTCTCCGCGGGCGTGGCCGCGATAGACCTCGTGGCGCAGGCGCCGCTCGTGCTCGTCGTATGCGAGCGACCACAGGCGGCCCGCGGCGCGCTCGGCGGCCTGCAGGTAGGCAGGCTTGCCGAGGATTGGCCCCGCCGCCGCGAGCGCATCGATGGCCAGGCCATTGAGCGCCACGACGAGCTTCTCGTCGAGCGCAGGCTGCGTGCGCTCGTCACGCGCCGCCAGCAGCCTTGCACGATGCCCGGCGAGCGTTGCGAGCAGCGTTTCGGGCGGTGCCGGGCGGCGCACTCGCAACACGCCGCGGATCTCGCCGTCGAGGACGTCGTCCTCGCTCTGCGCCGGCAGGGGCGTAAGTTCGTAGGCCAACAGAAAGGCTGGCGCCGCCTCGTCGCCGAGAACGGCTTCGATCTCCGCGCTCGTCCACACATAGTTCGCGCCTTCGCGCGCCGCCGCTTCCGCGTCCTCGGCGGTGTAGAAGCCACCGTCGGGCGCCGCCAGCCGGCGCAACAGATAGTCGCCGGTGCGTTCGGCGACCTCGCGATAAAGGGGCTCACCGGTCAGCTGCCAGGCCTCGGCATAGATGCGCAACAATTGCGCGTTGTCGTAGAGCATCTTCTCGAAATGCGGCAACGACCATGTGCGCTCGACCGTGTAGCGGTGGAAGCCGCCGCCGACGTGGTCGTGGATTCCGCCCTGCGCCATCGCGTCGAGGCTGGCGACGAGCATGTCTAGCGCGGCGGGGTCGCGGCTGTCGCGAATATCGGCGACGAGCAAGGCCAGCAGCGGCTCGTGCGGGAACTTCGCGCCCTCGTCGCGGGCGAGCAGGAAGCCGCCATGTTCGCGGTCGAACTCGCCACGCAGCCGGGCGCGCGCCGCGGCAAGCCAGACCGCGGGGTCGATCGGTCGTGTCGCTGCGCTGCGATCGTGCTGCGCTTCCTGCATCGCCCGGATGGTGTCGGCGGCGCTGCGCTCGACCGCATCGCGGCGCTCGCTCCAGTCGGCCTGGATGCGACGCAGGACGCGCTCGAAGCCCGGGCGGCCGAAGGCGTCGTCTTCGGCCGGGAAGTAGCTGCCGGCGAAGAAGGGCTTGAGGTCCGGCGTCAGGAACAGATTGTTGGGCCAGCCGCCCCGGCCCGTCATCAGGGTCGTGGCGAGCATGTAGATCGCGTCGAGGTCGGGGCGCTGTTCGCGGTCGACCTTGATATTGACGAACCAGCGGTTCATCAGCGCCGCGATCACGGGGTTCGAAAACAGCGTGCGGTTGGCGATGTGACACCAGTGGCAGGCGCTGTAGCCGATCGACACGAAAATCGGCTTGCCCTCCCGGCGCGCCTTGTTCAGTGCCTCGTCGCCCCAGGGATACCAGTCGACCGGGTTGTGCGCATGCTGCAGCAGGTAGGGCGAGCCGGAGTCGATCAGGCGGTTCGCTGCGACGCGCGTGCCGGCGGTGTCGTGGTCCGCCCCGAGCGCAGGCACCGCCGCGACGAGCCAGAGCGCAAGGCAGGCGGCCCGGCGCGTCATTCGGCTCATCCGACTCATCCGATTCTTCCCCAGGCCCGAGCAGACAGTCCACATGTCGGAATAGAGGGCATACCTTGCGCTTGGTTCGCGCCGGCGCCGGACATCGCGGCTCGCACCGATCGGCAGGCGCTCGGGAATCGACTACATTGTCACCCGTTCAGTGGTCCCCTGGTGCCCCGCGGGTGCCACACCGGGTCACGATGAAACCGACTTGCGCCGAGCCCGGGGCGCGGAGAGAAGCGATGAACAAGGACGTGCGATGAACAAGGACCTGCGCGGCTGGCGTACCCAGTTTGCCAGCGACAACACTGCCGGGATCTGTCCCGAAGGCCTCCAGGCCCTGCAGGCCGCCAACGGCGGCTGGTTGCCTTCCTACGGCAACGACCCCCTCACGTTGGCGGTCTGCAACCGGCTGCGCGAGCTGTTCGAAACAGATTGCGACGTCTATTTCGTCTTCAACGGCACCGCCGCCAATTCGCTGGCCCTGGCCACCATGTGCCAGTCGTATCACAGCGTGATCTGTACCGAGGCGGCCCACATCGAGACGGACGAATGCGGTGCCCCCGAGTTCTTCTCCAACGGCACCAAGCTGCTCACCGCCCCGCACCGCGACGGCAAGCTGCAGGCGGAGGACGTGCGACTGCTCGCCACCAGGCGCAGCGACATCCATTACCCACGGCCGCGGGTGGTGTCGATTGCACAGACGACCGAGACCGGCACCGTCTATCGCCCCGACGAGGTCGCCGCATTGTCGGCCATGGCGCAGCAGCATGGCCTGAAACTGCACATGGACGGCGCCCGTTTCGCCAATGCGGTAGCGGCCCTCGATGCGCGGCCGGCCGACATCACCTGGCGGGTGGGTGTGGACGTGCTGTGCTTCGGCGGTACCAAGATGGGCTTGCCGGTGGGCGAGGCGGTGGTGTTCTTCGATCGCGGGCTGTCGGAGGAATTCGCCTGGCGCTGCAAGCAGGCCGGGCAGCT
>JBFGZP010000111.1:0-9627 GCA_041586695.1 Thauera sp. | reverse complement strand
TACGCTCATCACCGTTGAGGAAGACAACAAAATGGAACAGCCCGTCATCTCCGGCATCGCCTTCACCCGCGACGAAGCCAAGTTCACCGTGCTCGGCGTCCCCGACAAGCCCGGCATCGCCTACCAGATCCTGGGACCGGTGGCCGACGCGAACATCGACGTCGACATGATCATCCAGAACGTCAGCCACGACGGCACCACCGACTTCTCGTTCACCGTCAGCCGTGGCGACGTCGCGCGCGCGCTGAAGGTGCTCGAGGGCGTGAAGACGCACATCGGCGCGCGCGCGGTCGAAAGCGACGACACCATGTGCAAGGTGTCGATCGTCGGCGTGGGCATGCGCTCGCACCCGGGCGTGGCCTCGAAGATGTTCCGCACCCTTGCCGAGGAGGGCATCAATATCCAGATGATTTCGACCTCCGAAATCAAGATCTCGGTCGTGATCGACGAGAAGTATCTGGAGCTCGCCGTGCGCGTGCTGCACAGGGCTTTCGGCCTCGAGATGGCGGCCGGATAAAAGCCTTGAATCGAAATTGACCCCACGGCGCGAAATCGCTATGATCGCGCCTTCTTTACGGAGACGTGGCCGAGAGGTCGAAGGCACTCCCCTGCTAAGGGAGCATACCGTCAAAAACGGTATCAAGGGTTCGAATCCCTTCGTCTCCGCCAGCTTCAACAAGAGAGCGCCCTTCCGGGCGCTTTCTTGTTGCTCACTGCATGTCGATTTCGCATGACTCGCGGATGTGCACCACCCAAGCAGCCCGCGCGCCCGTGCCACCAGGTACAGGCCGTGCGCCACCCGTTCGTCGCCGTGCGAGTCGATGAAGATTCCGCGCTCCTGCAGCGCCAGTGCATACAGCCGGATGAGTCTTTCGTCGCCGACCGTGTGAACCGATCCCGCGTGCGGTGCCAGACTATTCGTCTCGTGCCCGATGAGCAGTCCGGGAAGATGTGCCCAGTTTTTCCGGTCGCAGCGGGTCGAACAGGCCCAGCGTTCGCGCGCTGAACAGATGGTGCAGCAGTCCACCGGGTCGCCCGTCCTGCGCCCCGACAGCGACGGGGCGGGGACCTGCTCCGGCCCGGCCGGACAGCGGACACAGGCCACTCTTCGTTGAATCTCTGGCTGAGCTCGATGACTTTCTGCTCGTCGATCTCGATTCCGGGGCCGGGCCGCGGCAAGGGCTTGATGTAGCCTTGTTCGAGCGCGGCAGGCTGAATCTTCCAACGAACGTGGTCGAAACCATGTTGCTGCCGGTCATTACCAACCTGTTACAGGCCTCGGACATGCTGGTCGCCTTGCCTGAGGAGGCGGTGCGCGCCTGTTGCGATCTGGGCGTACTCGCGGTGCTGCCGATCGAAATAAGCCATGCTGGCGGCACTGCGCGAGACAGCTGGGAGCCTTTATGGCACGGAGGCCTGCGGTGCAGTGCCGGGCACAGGGTGAGCGGCGCGGGCAGTCATCACCTTGTGGCCGGCATCATGGTGCTCCGCCATCCAGTCTTCCACCGCCTTGCGCTGCGCAGGCGTGAGATGAAGGCCAAGCTTGGTCCGGCGCCACAATACATCGTCTGCCGAGCGCGCCCATTCGTGGTCGGTCAGATAGCGCAGTTCGGCCTCGAACAGGCCGGGCGCGACCTCGCGCCCCAGGTCGGACTGCGCCGTCTCGCCCAGCCAGGACCAGACGCGGCGGCCATAGGCGCGGCACACGCGCCTGACCCACTCGCCGGATTGCTGCGGACGGGCCCGGGCGACGGCTTCGAGCAGACTGCGGATCGCAGCCGCGGGCTGATGCACGAGCTTTCCCGGCGCCCGCAGGTCTCCGCCCGGCAGCGGCTCGGCGTCTGTCCACGCGGGCTTTCCCGTGCCCAGTTGCCTGCACAGCGTGTCCGCGGCTTCTTCGGACAGCTTGCGGTAGGTCGTCAGCTTGCCGCCCCATACGGTGAGCAGCGGTGCCCCCGGCGTGGTCAGCTCGAGCCGGTAATCGCGCGTGACGGCGGCGGGGTCGTTTGCCTCGTCCTCCAGCAGGGGGCGCACGCCCGAGTAGGTCCACACGATGTCGGCGGCCGACAGCTGGCGCTTGAAATATCGGTTGGCCTGTTCGCAAAGATAGGTGACTTCGGTCGGGTCGATCGCCACATCCTTCGGATCCCCCTCGTATTCCACGTCGGTCGTGCCGATCAGGGTGTAGTGCTCCTGGAACGGGATGGCGAAGATGATCCGCCCGTCGTCGTTCTGGAAGATGTAGGCGTGGTCGTGGTCGAACATCTTCCTGACAACGATGTGGCTGCCCTTGATCAGGCGTAGCTTGCCGGTGCCCGTGTGCTTGAGGCCCTTCGAAATGAAGCGGTCGGCCCAGGGGCCTGCAGCATTGACGATGGCGCGCGCGCTGAGTTCGATCGTCGCCCCGCGCTGCGGCTGAAGTCGTGCCGTCCATTTTCCGCCGTCGGCCTGCGCCGATTCGCAGCGCGTGTAGGTCAGAATCCGCGCGCCGCGCTCGTGCGCGTCCATGGCATTGAGCACGACCAGGCGCGCGTCGTCGACGAAGCCGTCCGAGTAGATGAAACCGCGCGAGAAGCGTTCGTGGAGTGGGGCGCCGGTCGGATCCGTGCGCAGATCGACGCCTTTCGATCCCGGCAGGATGTTCCGCCTGGCGAGATGATCGTATAGAAACAGACCGAGCCGGATCAGCCAGGCGGGCCGCATCTGCGGGTTGTGCGGCATCACGAAGCGCAGCGGCCGGATCAGGTGGGGGGCAGCGCGCATGAGCACCTCGCGCTCCATCAGGGCCTTGCGCACGAGCATGAACTCATGGTGCTCGAGATAGCGCAGGCCGCCATGAATCAGCTTGGACGACCATTGCGAGGTCGCGCTCGCGAGGTCGGACTGCTCGCACAGGAGCACGCCAAGGCCGCGCCCGGCGAGATCGCGGGCGATGCCCGTACCGTTGATCCCGCCGCCGACAACAAGTACGTCGACCGGCGTTGGCGCGGCCCCATTCGAGACTGCCATAAGCGTGGATTTCCCAATTGCGCGGAAGCGCCCATCCGATGCTTTCGCTTGTGGCTACTTTAAGAACAAAGGCCAAGGGCGGCAAGGACGGGCGTTCGTTGTCACAATAGAGTCGAACCCGATCGGAGGCACTTGTCCGCGAGCACGTCACGCGGCTGAATCCGCTCCACGTCGACGTAACGGAAACTTCGGCACGCCGGGACCGTATCACTGCAGCAGCGCGCCCGACTCAACCCTACTGCAAGGAGGCTTCCATATGACCTACATCCTCGCGCTCGATCAGGGCACCTCCAGCTCCCGCGCCATCATCTTCTCCGCCGACGGAGCAGTCGTGGCGGCCGCGAACGAGGAGTTCCCGCAATACTTTCCGGAGCCTGGGGAGGTCGAGCATGATCCTGAGGAAATATGGCGCAGCGTACTGTCGGTTGCCCGGCGCGCCCTGCGTGACAGCGGCCTGTCTGCGTCCGCGCTGTCCGCGGTCGGGCTTGCCAATCAGCGCGAGACGACCCTGTTGTGGGAGCGCGCGAGCGGGCGTCCGCTGTGCAACGCGATGGTGTGGCTGGATCGCCGCACCGAACCCATTTGCCGGAAATTGCGCGAAGCCGGGCACGAGGCGCTCGTGCGCAGCCGGACCGGCCTGCTGATCGATCCCTACTTCTCCGCCACCAAGCTCGCCTGGATGCTCAACCGCATTCCCGACGCCCGCGCGCGCGCCGAGCGCGGCGAACTGGCGTTCGGAACCGTCGATACCTGGCTGCTGTGGAAGCTGACCGGGGGCAAGGTCCACGCCACCGATGTCACCAATGCCAGCCGGACCATGCTGTTCAACATCCACACTCACGAGTGGGACGAGGAATTGCTCGGCCTGCTCGACATCCCGCGCCGCCTGCTGCCCGAGGCGCTGCCTTCCAGCGCCGACTTCGGCCGGCTCGACGAAACCCTGCTGGGTACGGCGGTGCCGATCTGCGGTGTCGCGGGCGACCAGCAGTCGGCACTCTTCGGCCAGGCCTGCTTCACCTCCGGACTGGCGAAGAACACTTACGGCACCGGATGTTTTCTCCTCCGTCATACGGGCAGCGAGGCGGTCGAGGCCCCGCCCGGGTGCCTGTCGACCGTGGGCGCGGCGATTGCGGGCGAGCGCGCCTACGCGATCGAAGGCAGCGTCTTCATCGGTGGCGCGGTGATCCAGTGGCTGCGCGACGGTCTTGGCGTGATCAAGGCTTCGTCGGAGGTCGAGGCCCTGGCTGCAAGCGTGCCCGACAGCGGCGGCGTGATCCTGGTGCCGTCCTTTGCCGGCCTGGGGGCGCCGTACTGGAATCCCCGCGCAAGGGGCGCGATGCTTGGGCTCTCGCGCGGCACGACGGGCGCGCACATCGCCCGCGCAGCGCTGGAAAGCATCGCCTTCCAGAGCGCCGAGCTGCTGGAAACGCTGGAAAAGGGCGCCGCCCGACCGGTAACCGAGCTACGCGTCGACGGCGGTGCCGCGGTGAACGACATGTTGATGCAGTTCCAGGCCGACCTGCTCGGCATTCCGGTCGTGCGGCCGAAGATCACCGAAACCACGGCACTGGGCGCGGCCTACCTCGCCGGCCTGCACGCAGGCGTGTACGCAGGCCTGGCCGAAATCAGCGCGCTGTGGAAGGTCGATACCACTTTCCAGCCGTCGATCGGCCGCGATCAGGCCGGCGCACGCATGGCCGAGTGGCGCCAGGCGATCGCGCAGGTCTGCCTCGGGACCTGAAGACCGCCGGGATGAGCACGCGGCAGCGCAGATCCCGATGCGGGTGTCGGGCCGCTTGTTCCTTGCGCACAGCGTCTAGCGCCGCTCTTCCGACAGCAGGGCATGGACGCAGCACCACAGCACCAGGGCGTTGCCGAGATGCCAGCCGAAGTGGGTGCCGAGCGGAAAGGCGGTGCACACCGCCATGTCGACGCTGCGCAGGACGATCGAGAAAGCGAACAGGCCGGTCGCCAGGCGCAGCCAGCGGCGGGGGCCGGGCCGGCGGCTGCCCAGCGCAAGGGCGAGGAGCGCAAGCCAGGGGCCGAGGTAGAGCTCCGAGCCGTTGAGCACCGGCGTGCGCGCGGCGACTGCGATGCCCGCCGTCACCACCAGCACGCCGACGACCGCCGCGCTGGCCGTGGGGTTGCGCCAGCCGTGCAGTCTCACCAGCGCTCTTTGCAGGTAGACCACGACGAAGACTGCGATGAAACCGATATCGAGCACGGTGGCCCAGACCTGGCCGACGGTGTGAAAGACCAGGCTGCCGGCCCCGACCAGGCCCACCAGCCAGGCGAGGGCGCGCAGGTCGCCGGGTGCGCGACGGCCCATCTCGCGCAGCAGCAAGCAGGCGGCGAAGAGGAAGGCCAGGTTGGTCAGCGCGTTGACCGGCTCCGCCCAGAATTGCGGACCGGTGCGTTCGCAGTAGACATCGATGGCGTCGAAGGCCCTCATGGCAGGCCCGTCAGGCAGAGGCGCTCGAACATGTGGCCCGCTTCGGTGACGATGGCGCGGCTGCCGTCGGTGCGCAAGGCGCCGGGCTGCGCCCTCGGCCGCATCCGGGGCCGAGCTTCGGTAGTCGCCCGAAGGTGGCCGACCGCGCGTTTGCGGGTGGGGGGCCGTCCGCTGGCGGCGACAAGCATTCGAGCGACGCTGATTTCATGCACTTTGCCTGATGCCGATCTTGATCGAAGCCGTGAACGCCCGTAGATTACGGCACGCGCGCCCGCCGCCAAAGCGCCGCGCTCCCCGCGTGATATCCCCTGTCCTTCGCGCAGCAGCGTCGGGCTGCGCTCACCCCCAGCCATAGGAGAGTGATTGATGAAGTTCGCCGTCCCGCCATGGGTTCCTAGCGTTCTGGCGCAAGTGTTCGGTGCCGCTGTCCTGGTTGCGGCCTCTTCAGGGGTTTCCGCGCAGTCGATCGTTGTCGCATCGACGACCTCGACCGAGCAATCGGGGCTGTTCGAGCACATCCTGCCGCGGTTCAAGGATGCGACCGGGATCGAGGTCAAGGTGGTCGCGCTCGGTACCGGCCAGGCGCTCGACGTGGGGCGGCGTGGCGATGCCGACGTGGTGTTCGTGCATAACGTCGAGGCCGAGGAGAAGTTCGTTGCCGAAGGCCACGGCGTCAAGCGCTTTCCGGTGATGTACAACGATTTCGTCCTTGTCGGGCCGGTCGCCGACCGCGCGGGGACGAAGGGCAAGGACATCGTCGCCGCCCTCGGAAAGCTCGCCGCCGGCAATGTTGTATTCATTTCGCGCGGCGACAAGAGCGGTACGCACGCGGCCGAGTTGCGCTTCTGGAAGATGGCAGGCATCGAGAACGGCAAGGGCTCGGGCTACAAGGAATGTGGCTGCGGCATGGGCCCGGCGCTCAACATCGCCGCGTCTTCCGACGCCTACGTGCTGAGCGACCGCGGCACCTGGCTGAACTTCAAGAACCGCGCCGACCTGGGCGTGCTGGTCGAGGGTGACGAGCGGCTGTTCAACCAGTACGGCGTGATGATCGTGAACCCCGAGCGTCACCCCCATGTGAAGGCGGCCGAGGCGCAGAAGTTCGTCGATTGGCTCGTCTCCTCCGCAGGCCAGGATGCGATCGCCGGCTACAAGATCGACGGTCAGCAGCTGTTCTTCCCCAACGCCAGGCCTTGAAGCACACGCAGCGCCGGGCTGGCGGCAACGCCCGGCCGCGCCTCAGGGCGGACCGATCAACTGCGGCACGATCTCCTTCAGCAACTCCAGCATCGCCTGCTGCGTGCCGGTCGTCGGCCGGCGCGAACTCAGCGCGAGCGAGAGCCTGGACTGCAGGCCGGGTTCGACGATGCGCCGGGTCGCGTATATTTCCGGCTTCGGCGCCGTGAGCACCGCATGTCTCGACAGCACGGCGCAGCCGGCGCCGTCGGCGACCAGGTCCAGGATCGCCGCGATGCCGTCGATCTCCAGCGAGATGCTCGGGTGCAGGCCGAGCTTGCCCAGCCCGGTTTCCACTACCATCCGGATGGCATGAGGCCGGCTCGGGATGACCAGCGGCTCAGAGGCGAGGTCCGCGAGCCTGATCGTCTCCGGTTCCCCGGCGCCAGACTTGCGGCGCACGAGGAACAACTCGTCGTCGAGCAGCGGCATCAGGTCGATGTCCGACGACGGCGGAACGTTATAAAGCAGGGCGATATCGAGTCGGCCCGATGCAAGCGATTCCATCATCGTGACCGAGAGTCCTTCGGTGATCGACAGCGCGGCCTCGGGCATGCGTTGGCGGAACTCCCGGATCAGCGGCACCGTCAGCACCTTCGACAGACTCGGAGGGATGCCGACGACGACGCGTCCCGACAGCGCCCCGCGCGCGCGCGAAAGCTCTTCGCGCAGGCGCTCGACCTGGTGCAGCACGCCGCGGCTGTGCTCGAGCAGGACCTTGCCGGCCTCGGTGACGGTCACGCCGCGGCCGTTGCGGATCAGCAGGCTCTGACGCAACTCGACCTCCAGCAGGCGCACCTGGCGGCTCAGCGCGGGTTGGGCGATGTCCAGCGCGATCGAAGCCCGGGTGAAGCTGCCGAGCTCCGCCACGCGCACGAAGTATCCGAGTTGTTTCAGGTCCATGTTTGCAGTCGGCTCGAGTCGTGAACGCCGGGACGTGACGCAATCGTCCAGCGGCCGATGCGCCGCGCGCGCTCAGCCGGCATTCGTTTCCGCGCGTGTTTGCGTGCGCTTGCGATAGGCTTGACGCTGATATAGCAGTATACGATAGCTGATAGTGTGATCGTGTCCTATTGCGAGAGCTGGCCCACGATCAGAATGGCCGTCATGCAAACACCTATCAAGACCCTGTTCATGCGCGGCGGCACTTCACGTGGGCCGTTCTTCGACGAAGCCGATCTGCCTGCCGACGTGGCGCTGCGCGATCGGGTCCTGCTCGCGGCCATGGGTTCGCCCGACCGTCGCCAGATCGATGGTCTCGGCGGCGCGAACCCCCTCACCAGCAAGGTGGGCATCGTGCGCAAGAGCAAGGTGCCCGGCGTCGATCTCGACTTCCTGTTCGCCCAGCTGCAGCCGGACAAGGATACCGTCGACACCACGCCCAACTGCGGCAACATGCTCGCCGCCGTGGTGCCCTTCGCGCTCGAGACCGGCATGGTGCAGGCTGAGGGCGACACCACCTCGCTGCGCGTGCTGACGCTCAACACCGACATGCAGTGCGACATCACGGTACAGACGCCGGAAGGCCGGATCAGCTACGACGGCGACGTGACGATCGACGGCGTGCCCGGGACCTCGGCACCGATCAGGATCAACTTCCTCGACACCGCCGGTTCGGTCTGCTCCGGCCTGCTTCCCACCGGCAATGTGCGCGACGTCATCGACGGCATCGAAGTCACCTGCATCGACAACGGGATGCCGCTGGTGATGTTCCGCGCCACCGACGTCGGCTGCACCGGCTACGAGAGCGTGGCCGAGCTCAACGCGGATACCGAACTCAAGGCCGGGATCGAAAAGCTGCGCATCGCCTGCGGCCATGCCATGGGCCTGGGCGACGTCAAGGTGCGCAACTACCCGAAGATGACACTGATTGCCCCGCCGCAACACGGCGGCAGCCTGACGACGCGCAGCTTCATCCCCCATGTCTGCCATGACGCCATCGGCGTGCTGGCAGCCGTCACCGTCGGCACCGCCTGCGTGCTCGACGGGTCGGTCACGCAGGGGATCGCGGTGGTGCCCAAGGGCAACGTGAAGTCGATAACGGTCGAGCACCCCACGGGCGAGTTCTCTGTCGAGCTCGAAGTCGATCCCGCCAATCCGCAAAACGTCACCCGCGCGGCGCTCTTGCGCACCGCAAGACTGATCATGCGCGGCGAAGTCATGGTCCCCTCCTCGGTATGGAACAAAGGAGACAACAAATGATCATCGATATCCACGGTCACTACACCACGGCGCCCAAGGCGCTCGAGGACTGGCGCAATCAGCAGATCGCCGGCCTCAAGGACCCTTCGGTCGCGCCCAGGGTCGCCGACCTGAAGATCAGCGATGACGAGCTGCGCGAGACCATCGAGAACAACCAGCTGCGGCTGATGAAGGAGCGCGGCTCCGACCTGACGATCTTCTCCCCGCGGGCGAGCTTCATGGCTCATCACATCGGCGACTACACCACCAGCTCGACCTGGGCGGCGATCTGCAACGAGCTGTGCCATCGCGTCGCGCAACTGTTCCCCGACAACTTCATCGGCGCGGCGATGCTGCCGCAGTCGCCGGGCGTCGACCCGAAGAGCTGCCTGGCGGAGATCGATCGCTGCGTCAATGAATACGGCTTCGTCGGCATCAACCTGAATCCGGATCCGTCCGGCGGCCACTGGAAGGAGCCGCCGCTGTCCGACCGTCATTGGTACCCGATCTACGAAAGGATGGTCGAGTACGACATCCCGGCGATGGTCCACGTGTCCACCAGCTGCAACGCCTGCTTCCACACCACCGGCGCGCACTACCTGAACGCCGACACCACTGCCTTCATGCAATTCCTGACCTCCGACCTGTTCAAGGACTTCCCGACGCTGCGCTTCGTGATCCCGCACGGCGGCGGCGCCGTGCCTTACCACTGGGGCCGCTTCCGCGGCCTGGCGCAGGAGATGAAGCGC
>JBFGZP010000110.1:0-9629 GCA_041586695.1 Thauera sp. | reverse complement strand
TCGTCACGCCAAAGGGGTCGAAGCGCTGCGTCAGCGCCGACACCATGGCGTCGCCCAGGTCCATGCCGGATGAGTCAGGGCCGGATGCCGGTATTGCCGATTTGCCATGGGTATTCATAGTTTGCTCGCCAGAAGACCGTTCGTCACGCCTGCACCCAGATGGCGGACCTCCGGCAATGCCTTTAGTTTCCCTGCCTCGAGCCGGTTTCGAGTGGTGACCGGCTGCCGACGGCCGGGCTCTGGCTTGCCCCGCGGGCGGGATCCGCATCCATCATCCCGCACAGCATGACAGCTGCGCCACATCCTTGCTGAAGGTCTGAGCAGCCAGCTTCAGGCCCTCGACCATGGTCAGGTAGGGGAACAACTGCTCCGCCAGATCCTCCACGGTCATGCGCGCCCGCATCGCCAGCGCCGCCGCCTGGATGAACTCGCCCGCCTGCGGCGCCACCGCCTGCACGCCGATCAGCCGGCCGCTCCCGCGCTCGACCACGAGCTTGATGAAGCCACGCGTGTCGAAGTTGGCCAGCGCACGCGGAACCTTGTCGAGCGCGAGCAGGCGGCTGTCGGTCTCGATTCCGTCCCGTTGCGCCGCCGCTTCGGTGTAACCGACTGTCGCGACCTGCGGGTCGGTGAACACGACCGCAGGCATGGTGCCCAGATCGAGGGTGGCGTCGCCGCCGGTCATGTTGACCGCCGCCCGGCTGCCGGCCGCCGCCGCCACGTAAACGAACTGCGGCTGATCGGTGCAGTCGCCGGCGGCGAAGATGTTCGAAGCGCTGGTGCGCATGCTGCGATCGACGAGGATGGCCCCGCCTTCATCGACCTCGACTCCGGCGCGCTCGAGGCCGAGTCCGGCGGTGCTGGGCGAACGCCCGGTGGCGACCAGCAAGCGGTCGGCGCGCACTTCGCCGCGCCCGCTGGAGAGCACGAACTCGCCATCTGCATGGGCCACACGGCCGGCCTGAGTGCGCTCCAGCACTTCCATGCCCTCGCCACGCAAGGCCGCCGCGACCGCTTCACCGATGGCGGGATCGTCGCGGGAGAACAGCGTGGCGCGGGCCAGGATCGTGACCCGGCTGCCCAGCCGCGCGAACGCCTGGGCGAGTTCCACCGCCACCGAGGACGACCCGATCACTGCCAGGCGCCTGGGGAGGGTGTCGCTCGCCAGGGCCTCGGTCGAGGTCCAGTACGGCGTGTCCTTCAGGCCCGCAATCGGCGGCACGGCCGCGCCGGCGCCGGTGGCGACCAGGCAACGGTCGAATGCGATCGCGCGCTCGCCGCCGTCGGCCTGCCTCACGACGAGGTGCCGGCCGTCCTCGAAACGGGCCTCGCCGCGCAGCAAGGTGATCGCCGGCTCGGCTTGCAGGATGTCCTCGTACTTCGCGCGGCGCAGTTCATCGACGCGGGCCTGCTGCTGGGCGACGAGCGCGTGGCGGCGAATCACCGGTTCGGTCGCGGTGATGCCGCCGTCGAAGGGGCTTTGCCGGCGCCGGTGGGCGACGTGGGCCGCGCGGATCATGATCTTCGACGGCACGCAGCCGGTATTCACGCAGGTGCCGCCGATGGTGCCGCGCTCGATCAGCGTCACCCTCGCGCCGCGCTCGACGGCCTTCAGGGCCGCTGCCATGGCGGCGCCCCCGCTGCCGATCACGACAATGCGCAGGGCATCGACCTTCGGTGCCGTCATTTCTCCTCTCCTCTGCCAGGTGGCGCATTGCACGCATCGGCCCGGCGTTTGCGCAGCACGGCGTAGATCGTCAAGCCGATAAAGCCGGCGAGCGCGGGCAGCAGGACGTAGTCGAGATAGCCGACGAGCGCGGAAAATCCGATCACGCCCAGCAGAATCACCAGGACCGGCGTGAAGCAGCACAGCGCAAGCAGCGCCGTGCCGACCGCACCGACCTTGATCAGTCTATTCGGGTCCCGCATGGCGACTCCTTCGTGGACGAGGGGAAGGCCGCGTCCTTTCGGGCGCGGAAGCGATGGCCTAAGCTTATTTCTGTACCGATGTACGGAGTCAACCGGGATGAAAGCATGCTTCGAGAACCTGAGCATCGGCTCCTTCGCCAAGGCCGCCGGCGTCAACGTCGAAACCGTCCGCTTCTACCAGCGCAAGGGCTTGTTGCCGCAGCCGGAAAAGCCGTACGGCGGCATTCGCCGCTACGGCGAGGCGGAGGTCGCCCGGCTGCGATTCATAAAAGCGGCCCAGCGGCTGGGATTCAGCCTGGACGAAATTGCCGAACTGCTCAGGCTGGACGATGGCACGCACTGCGAGGAAGCCAGCCGCCTGGCCGAGCGCAAGCTCCGCGACGTGCGCGACAAGCTGGCCGGCCTGGTGCGGATGGAGGCGGTGTTGTCCGAGCTCGTCGGCGCCTGCCATGGAAGCAGGGACGGCGTTTCCTGTCCCTTGATCGCTTCACTGCAAAGCGAAGGAACAGGAAGGCCAGAGCGGTGATGTGCCTGCGGGTCGGAATGGCCATTCCCGGGTGGACACCCGCCACGATGCGCGCGCTGTTGCACTTTCGGCAGCGGCAGGCGGCGCGATGAGGGCGCCTAGAGCAAGCGCGGAGAGCGAAGGCCTCGTCATGTCGCGATCGCGGTTCCCGCCCGCGTGCATCGACACAAAGATCAGCGGCCTCCGTCCCGCGCGAAACGCGTCAGGCGCACGTCCACCGTGACCGAAAGCGCCGTCAGCGCCGCGGCCCTCGCACGCCCCTCCGCGGTGGCGCGGTAGAGATGCGGCGTCATTGCCAGCAGATCGGCAATCTGCTCGGTGCCGACGAGGTCCAGCGGGTAGCGGACGGTCCCGGTGGAAAGGGCGGAAAAGCCTGGCAGTGCCTGCGGCTCGACGGTCCGTTCGGGCTTCAGACTGGGGTAGATGATTTCGCGCAGTTCGCGCAGGTGATCCGGGCCGGCATCGACCTGCAGCAACTGGCCGTCGCGCTTGAGCACGCGCGCAAACTCGGCATGGACGGGGAAGCCGAACATGCACAACACCCGGTCGAGCGTGCCCGCCAGCACCGGCAGGTTGGCGTTGCTACCCACGATCCAGCTGGCCCGCTTGTCCTGTTTCGCCGCCGACAGCACCGCCCACTTGGATATGTCCAGCCCGAGCAAGGCGAGCGTCCGGGCGTCACCGTTTGCCGCTGCCAGCTGGCGCAGGTAGTAACCCTCACCGCAACCGGCGTCGAGGCAGGCCGCCGTTGCGCCGGGTGGCAGATCCCTCAGTGCCGCCTTGCTCACCGCCGCGGCTATCGGCCGGTAGCAGCCTGCGTCGAGGAAGCGCCGGCGCGCCGCGACCATCTCCTTGCTGTCGCCGGGGTCGCGCGAGCGCTTGTTCTGCACCGGCAGCAGGTTGACATAGCCCTGGCTGGCGATGTCGAAACCATGGCCGGCGGCGCAGCGCCATGCGCGACCACTGCGGCGCAAAGGGGCGCCGTCCAGGGGGCAGGCCAGCGCCTGGAATGGGGTGACGTTCATGAATACTGCTTCCTGAGGGTCCGACATGATATCCGCAGGCAAGTCGGCCGCGCAGCGCCATGTCCCATCCCATGACCCGGTCCGGGCCACAAGGGGGGAGCCGCGCACCAGCAATGGGGGCACACAGGTGGCCTCGATCGGGCCGGAAGGGCATCCCATCGAAGGTGCAGGCTGTGCGACGATGCGGGAGCACGGCGCCTGCTCGCGGCCACGCTCGACAGGGGCCTCGACGGGTCGCACCGCCGAACCGGCGCGGCGGCGCCCGAAGACCGGGCGGTCGTCGCCGACCTCATCGCGCCATTGATCGTAGGAGGGCAGAAATGGAGGCAGCGAATCAAGTGCGCAACGGCGAAGTGCGCAACGGTGGCCGGATTCTGGTCGAGGCCTTGCACGCCAACGGGGTGGACACCGTCTATTGCGTGCCGGGCGAGAGCTACCTGCCGGTGCTCGATGCCCTGCACGACGAGACGCAGATCCGCAGCTTCATCACCCGCCACGAGGGTGCGGCGTCGAACATGGCCGACGCCTACGGCAAGCTCACCGGACGTCCCGGCATCTGCTTCGTCACCCGCGGCCCCGGCGCTACGCACGCCAGCAACGGCGTCCACACCGCACGCCAGGACTCGACGCCGATGATCCTGTTCATCGGCCAGGTCGGCACCGGTTTCCTCGGCCGCGAAGCCTTCCAGGAAATCGACTACCGCCAGATGTTCGGCAGCGTTGCCAAATGGGCAACCCAGATCGACCGCCTGGAGCACATCCCCAGGATCGTGTCGACGGCCTTCAGCGTCGCGATGTCCGGGCGGCCCGGCCCGGTCGTGGTCGCGCTGCCCGAGGACGTGCTGTTCGGTACCGGCATCGCCGTCGACGCGCAGCCGGCACGCGTCGCGCGTGCGGCGCCAGCCGCGGCGGACATGGCCGAACTGCGAAGCTTGCTGGCCGAGGCCCGGCGGCCGCTGGTGGTCGCCGGCGGCACCGGCTGGAGCGAGGCGGCGTGCGCGGCGCTCGCACGCTTCGTCGACGCCAGCGACCTACCGATTGCAGCCTCCTTCCGCCGCCAGGATCTGTTCGACAATCGCGACCGCCATTACGTCGGCCAGCTCGGGCTGGCCATCTCGCCGCGCCTCGCCGGGCACGCGCGCGCGGCCGACCTGCTGCTGGTGGTCGGAGCCCGGCTGGGCGAGACGACTTCGTCCGGCTACACGATCGTGCAGAGTCCGCAGCCGAAGCAGACGCTGGTCCACATCCACGCCGACCCGCAGGAGCTCAACCGCGTGTATCGGGCGGCGCTGCCGATCAACGCCGGCACGGCCCTCGCGGCCGGTGCGCTGGCCGAACTCGCGCCGGTCGCCGAGCCGGCGTGGCGTGACTGGACACGGGCGCTGCGCGCCGACTACGAGGCGCATTCGACCCCGCCGCAGCCCGATCCGGCAATCGCCGGCGTGGATTTCGCCCAGGTGATGGGCTGGCTCGACGGCGCGCTGGCCGACGATGCGATCATCGCCAACGGCGCCGGCAACTACACGGTGTGGGTGCACCGCTTCTTCCGCTATCGCCGGCCGGCCACCGAGCTGGCGCCGACCAACGGCGCGATGGGCTACGGCCTGCCGGCTGCCATCGCTGCCAAGCTGCGCCATCCGCAACGCACCGTGGTGTGCTTCGCCGGCGACGGCTGCTTCATGATGTACGCGCAGGAGCTGGCGACGGCAATGCAATACGCCGCGGCCGTCGTGGTCATCGTCGTCAACAACGGCATGCTCGGCACGATACGCATGCACCAGGAACGCGAATACCCGGGCCGGACCATCGCGACCTCGCTGACCAACCCCGACTTCGTCGCCCTCGCCCGGGCCTTCGGCGCGCATGCCGAGCGCGTGGACTGGACGGAAGATTTCCCCGCCGCATTCTCACGCGCCGCGGCCGCCGGCGTGGCGGCGCTGATCGAGCTGAGGGTCGACCCGCGCCAGATCACGCCGCAGGCCCGCCTGCCCTGAGCGCGGCACCTGGCGCCTCTTCGCACGGACACACCGTTCGCTCGAGGCAGCCGCGAGGACGAGCCATGCGAACCTGGGTCGCGGTTCGGAGCAGCTTGCTCAGTCAGACCAGGGCTGCGGCCGCCCTGACCGTCACCGACGTGAGCGCGCCACTGCCAGGCCCGGCTCGTTCGAAAGATCTTCCTTGCGCAGCAATGCACGCACGCAATCCGGCGCCAGTACATCGGCGTGCTGCAAGCCCATCCAGCCGTTTCTGCCATCGAGCTTGGCGCGATACAAGGCCTTGTCGGCCAACATGACGGTTTCGCTCCAGCTCAAGGTGGCGGGCGCTTGCGTGCTCAAGGGAAAGCAGGCGAATCCGATCGAGCAGGTCTTGAAGACCTCCAGGCCGTCGGCCAATACAAAGGCACGCGTGCCGATCGCCTGGCGGGCGCGCTCGGCCAGCTCGGACGCATGGTGGCGCGAGGTGGCCCGCGCCACCACCAGGAATTCCTCGCCCCCCCAGCGCACCATGTAGTCTGTTTCCCTGAACACCGAGGCAAGCCGCTCGTGCAATTGCGTCAGGATCGCATCGCCCGCGGCGTGGCCGAGCAGGTCATTCACGCTCTTGAAATGATCGATATCGATCAGGAAGAAGATCAGATCGGCGTCGGACGGGGGCTCGCCGCCCTTGCGCGCGTGGCTCTGGTAGCGTCGTACGGCCAGGTCGGTATCCGAAGCGATCCGGGTGGTCAGAAAACGGCGGTTGCGCATGCCGGTCAGGGGGTCCGTCAGGCTGGCATCCTTCAAGGCGGCGGTGCGCTCTTCGACCTTGTGCTCCAGTTCAAGTTGGCGTCTTTTCAAATGGCGGGTTCGGAACTGGGTGGTGGCGTACAGCAGGCCGGTGAGCGCCAGCAGCGCCAGGAGGCGGAACCACCAGGTTTCCCACCAGGAGGGCAGCACGGTCACCGGCAACTCGAGCACATGAGGGCTCCAGACCCCGTGGCGATTGCTCGCTGTCACTCTCAAGGTGTAACGGCCGGGACTCAGGTTGCCGTAACTCGCCGTGCGCAGGTCCGCACCGCCCTCTATCCAGTCGGCATCGACGCCGATGAGCTGGTAGGCATAGCGCAGGCGGGATGGCTCGCTGAAATCCAGGGCTGAAAACTCAACGCTGAATCCTTGCTCGTGCGGTGCAATGGCGAGCCCGGTGTCAAGCCCACCCAGGTCTCTGGGGATGTTGTCGATGCGCAAGCCCGACAGCACGACAGGCGGCGCAAAAGACGACGTACCGAACTTCTCCGGCTCGACCACCAGCAGCCCCTTGCTGCCGCCGAAGAGGAATCGACCATCCCGCAACCTGGCAAAGGAAAAGAACCACGGCGTTCCGATATCGACGCCATCGACTGCGGTGAGCTCGTTCAATTGGTCGGCCGCCGGATCGTAGACATGCAACTGGGTCCAGATCCGTCCCCTGCCGTCCTGCAGAAGGTTGGCTCCGAATGGCCGGCTGACGATGCCGTGGCGCTGGCTGACGCGGTCGAAGCTGGCCGATCTACCGTCCCAGGATGCCATGCGATGCAAGCCGGCGACCGCGGTATCGAGCCAGAGCGTGTCGTCCGCCCCCCACAGCAAGCCGATGACGACGGGGTTGCCCGGCCCTGCCCCGTCCGCACTCTTGACCGCTTCAAGGCCGGACTCGTGGGACTGCATGCGATAAAGGCCCTTGACCGTGCCTACCCACAAGGCGTCGTCCGGACCGTATGCCACGGTGAAGACATCGCCGACGAACGGGGTACCGTCACGGCTGCGTATGGCCTGCAGCGAAGGGCCTGCCGGGTCCAGCCGGTACAGGCCGTTCTGGCTGCAGACCCACACCGTGCCTTGCCGCCCCGGTACCAGCCGATGAGTGGCACCGGCATTGAAGGCAAGGGCCTTGACTTGCCTGCGGTCCCGGTCGAACTGGTAAAGCCACCCATCGGACTCCATCCAGACGCTTCCATCGCTGGACTGGGCGATCGCCCCGACACGGTGCAATTCGCCGGGCCCCGGTCCTGGCGGCGCCGAAGTGCCGGGCTCGGCGAGGCGAGGGGCGAGCGTGCCCACGGTAGCAAGTGCGGGGTTCAGAATGGCCACGCCCGACGTCTGCGTGCTGGCCCAGATCTCGCCGGTGTCCAGTTCCGCCAGGCCGCGCAAGTCCGGTTTCGCCATGGGGCTGGATACGTCCGTATCCCTGCCGCGCACCCACAGGCTGCCGTTAGTCGGATCATGGCGCTGCAGGCCCAGCCCGAACCCGGTGATCCAGATCCAGCCAGCATGATCGCGGATCAAGGCGGTCACTTCATTGGCGGCCAGACCGCTGTTCGAGGTGGGATCATGACGAAGCGCCTCGGTCCGTGCTCCGCTGCGCAGGTCGTGCACATCGATGCCGGTGCTGTGCCCGGCCCAAACCTTGCCGCCGGGAAGTTCGACAAGGCTGGAAACGGCACCCGCCGGGGTGGCAGCGCCAGCAACACGCGTGCTCAACGACACCATCGAGCCAGACTCCGGATCGACGCATGCGACCTCGCCCTGCCGGGTGCCCAGCCAGATGCGTCCGTCGGACGACTCCATCAGGGCCTGCACGACAAACTCGGAATGCTCCGCAGCGACGGTTTCGAGGCCCGGCGCAATGGGTTCGAAGACCTCACTGCCGCGGCGCTTGAGGCTCAATCCCTTCCAGGTTCCCACCCACAGGTTGCCCTGCCGGTCGACCAGGAGCGACAGCACCCGGTCGTCGGGCAGACTGCCGGGCGCCTCGTCGTGGCGCCAGGTCGAAACCGCCCTGCTTTCGGGGTCGAGCCTTTGCAGCCCGCCACCCCTGCTGCCCGCCCAGATCGCACCGTCCAGATCTTCTGCCAGCGCGTGTACGGTCGGCTCCGGCACCGGCGGTCTGCCGGCCGCGGCGTCGGCGGCTGGCACGGGGAAGTGCACCGCATCGCTGGACGGGTCGTATACCGCGAGCCCTCTTGTTTCGGTTCCTATCCACAAACGCCCGTCGCGAGAGGGCAGCAGCGCACGGATCCAGCCCAGGTTGCGCAGCGTGGGGTCGGGGCTGGCGAACTCCTGCGCGCGGTAGCGGTAGCCGTCGTAGCGCACCAGGCCGTCGCCGGTGGCCAGCCACAGGAAGCCGGCCTTGTCCTGCGCCAGGGTGGCCACGACGCCCCGGGGAATCGCGCCGACGCCGACAGACTCGATGCGTGGCAGCGCCTGATAGCCCGGCGCCTCTGCCGGACTGCGGGAATGGGAGAAGCCCGCCCCTGCGAACAGGAACGCGCACAGGCAAACGAAGACTGCGTTTCTTGTTCTTTTCAACCCGCTATACCGTTGGCGCCCGGTGCGCCTACCGAACCGCCCCCCGGCGTTTCGATGACGATCCCGTTTTTCGATGGATAGTGCTGCTCGCACTCTACCGTCGAACGCCGATTGTTGAAACGGTGGCGTCCGCGCGCGGGAGCATGCAGGTGTCGCGGACGCGGCGACCTCCCTGCGCGCCACCTTCCTGGCCGGGCGGGACCGGACCGCCCCATGCCGGCGCGAATTGCGCCGGAATGTTTTCAGGTCGATCGATTTCCACCGCGCACGATCACCCTTTCCGTGCGCTTGAAGGCCAGTCACTCACCTGCCGCATCCAGGAACAGCGCCGGGTCCACCATCGCGCGGTTGAGGCTGACCGACCAGTGCAGGTGCGGACCGGTGACGCGGCCAGTGGCGCCGACCGCGCCGACGCGCTGGCCGGCGGCGACGGCCTCGCCCGGCTGCACGTCGATCGCACTGAGGTGACAGTACATCGTCAGCAGGCCGCCACCGTGGTCCAGCCACACGGTGTTGCCGTTGAAGAAATAGTCGCCGCGGTCGATCACCCGCCCCGCGGCGGCGGCGACCACCGGCGCGCCCGTCGGCGCGGCAATGTCCATGCCGCTGTGCGGCCGGCGCGCCTGATCGTTGAAGACGCGGCGCAGGCCGAAGGAGCCCGAACGCCGCCCCTTCGTCGGCTGCTGCAAGCGCAGGCTGGGCGGGACCACGTCGCTATGGGTGGCCGCCACCTCGGCCAGGTGGGCGCGCTCGCGTTCGTAGCGGGCGAGATCCGCATCAGACAGGTCGACCTTGCCGGGCGCGACCTTCAGCCGCTGCTCG
>JBFGZP010000109.1:0-9707 GCA_041586695.1 Thauera sp. | reverse complement strand
TACTGGATGTCGCGCTATGTCGAGCGCGCCGAATGTCTCGCCCGCATGCTCGACGTCTCCTGGCAGATGTCGATGGTTCCGCAGTCGGTCGAAGCTGCAAACCAGAACTGGACCGCCGTCATCTACCTCAACAGCCTCGAGAAGGCCTTCTTCGCCAAGTATGGCGAGGTGAATGCCGACAACGTGCTGCGCTTCATGGTGTATGACGCCGACAACCCGTCGTCGATCTGGTCGTGCTTGCGTTCGGCGCGCGAAAACGCCCATGCGGTGCGCGGCACTATTACCACCGACATGTGGGAAGCGCTCAATTCCACCTGGCTCGAGATGCGCGTCCAGACCTACGAGCAGCTCACCATGAACGGACCGAGCGAGTTCTTCGAGTGGGCCAAGCTGCGTGCCTCGCTCACCCGCGGCGTCACCCTGGGTACGCTGCTGCAGGACGAGGCCTACCACTTCATCCGCCTCGGCACCCTGCTCGAGCGCGCGGACAACACCGCGCGCATCCTCGACGTGAAGTACCACGTGCTGCAGCAGGGCCAGGAGGCCAGCTCCGACTTCTACCAGTGGGGCGCGCTGCTGCGCTCGGTATCGGCCTTCGAGGTCTATCGCAAGACCTACCGTGCGGTGATCAGCCATGACCGCGTCGCCGAGCTGCTGATCCTGCAGCCCTGCATGCCGCGCTCGCTGCTGTTCTGCCTGCGCGGCGTGGTGAAGAACCTCGAACTCGTCGCCAACAGTCAGTCCGGGGATACGACCCGTCGCGCCGGCCAGCTCTATTCCGAGCTGCGCTACGCGCGCATCGAGGACATCCTCGATCGCGGCCTGCATCAATACCTGACCACTTTCATGGACCGCATCTACGAGATCGGCGAAGGTATCAGTCGCGACTTCCTGGTTGCGACGCAGGAGGCCGCCTGAGTCCGCACCGGATCGCGAGCCTGCGATCCGGTTACGCGTGCGCTTCAGCGCTGGCGACGCATCGACTGCGCCGCCGCAGGGGCTTTGGCGCGCTGCGCGCCCCCACCGCCTGCGCGACCCCTTCGCGCCATGCCCCCGCAGCTGCCTGGGCAATCGAATAATGAAATGATCGGAGTCCCCCAGTGTCCATTCACGTCGCCCTGAACCACGTCACCCATTACCGCTACGACCGCCCGGTCAAGCTCGGACCGCAGGTCATCCGCCTGCGCCCCTGCCCGCATGCCCGCACGCGCATCCTGTCCTACAGCCTCAAGGTCGGGCCGGAGCAGCACTTCATCAACTGGCAGCAGGATCCGCAGGCCAACTGGCTCGGGCGTTTCGTGTTCCTCGAGCCCACGCGCGAGTTCCGTGTCGAGGTCGACCTCGTTGTCGAGATGTCGGTGATCAACCCGTTCGACTTCTTCCTCGAGCCCTACGCGGAGGAAATCCCCTTCACCTACGAGGCATGGCAGCGCCACGAGCTCGCGCCCTACCTCTACAAGCTGCCGCTCACCGACGGCAGCGCGCCGCTGTTCAAGGCCTGCCTCGACGGCATTTCGCGCGAGCCCCTGCGCAGCGTCGATTTCCTCGTCGCCCTGAACCAGCGTGTGCAGCAGGCCGTCGGCTACACGATCCGCCTCGAGCCCGGTGTCCAGACGCCCGAGGAAACCCTTCAGAAGGCCTCCGGTTCGTGCCGTGACTCGGCCTGGCTGCTGGTGCAGCTGGCACGTCACCTCGGCCTCGCCGCGCGTTTCGTGTCCGGCTACCTGATCCAGCTCAAGCCCGACGTCAAGAGCCTGGACGGCCCCGGCGGCCCCGAAGCCGATTTCACCGACCTGCATGCCTGGGCCGAGGTCTACCTTCCCGGTGCGGGATGGATCGGGCTCGACGCCACCTCCGGCCTTTTTGCCGGCGAGGGCCATATCCCGCTCGCCTGCTCGCCGGAGCCCTCGTCCGCGGCACCGATCAGCGGCGCGGTCGACAAGGCCGAGGTCGAATTCGGCCATCACATGAAGGTCACCCGCATCAAGGAGGCCCCGCGCGTCACCAAGCCCTACACCGAGGAGCAGTGGGCCGCGATCGAGGCGCTGGGTCACCACGTCGATGAGGACCTGACCGGGATGGACGTGCGCCTCACGATGGGCGGCGAGCCCACCTTCGTGTCGGTGGATGACCCCGACGGCGCCGAGTGGAACACCGAGGCCCTCGGTCCGACCAAGCGCCTGCTCGCGGCCGATGTCTTCCGCCGTCTGCACGACAGGTATGCCCCCGAGGGCCTGATGCACTTCGGCCAGGGCAAGTGGTATCCCGGCGAGCAACTACCGCGCTGGAGCCTGAACTGCTTCTGGCGCAAGGACGGCGAGCCGATGTGGAAGGACCAGCGTCTGATCGCCAGCGAGAAGACCGACTACCACGTCACCGCGTCACATTCGGAGCGCTTCCTCGCGCGCGTGGCCGAGAATCTCGGCCTCGATCCCGCCCGCGTCTTTCCCGCCTACGAGGACGCGTTCTACTACCTGTGGCGCGAGCGCAAGCTGCCAGCCAACGTCGATCCCTTCGACGCCCGCATGGACGACGCCCTCGAGCGCGCGCGCCTGATGAAGGTGTTCGACGAGGGCCTGACCGCCACCGTCGGCCATGTCTTCCCGGTGATGAAGAGCAAGGCCGGGCGCTGGCAGACGGGGTCCTGGTTCCTGCGCAGCGAGCGCTGCTACCTGGTGCCGGGCGACTCGCCGCTCGGCTTTCGCCTGCCGCTCGATTCGCAGCCCTGGGTTTCGAAGGGCGACTACCCGTACATGTCGCCGCCCGACCCGACGCAGGCGTTCGCTCCGCTGGCCAGCCCGGCCGAGATGCTTGCCCAGTTCGCCGCCCTGCGCGGGGCCGGCATGGAAGCTCAGCCGTCGATCTCCACCTGGGAGGGTGGCCCGGACGCGGGCGCCGGCGGCGCGGCCGGCGCAGCCGCTGTTGCCCAAGCCACCGGACCGGCGCCCGAGCGTGCGCCGGCGGCCAAGGAATCGGCTTCCTGGATCAGCCGACCGGCGCTGTGCGCCCAGCCGCGCGATGGCCGTCTGTACGTGTTCATGCCGCCGACCGAGAGCCTCGACGACTACCTCGAACTGCTTGCCGCAGTGGAGGACGCCGCCGAATCCCTCGAACAGCCGTTGATCATCGAAGGCTACGAGCCGCCGTCCGATCCGCGCATGGCGCACTTCCGCGTCACCCCCGACCCGGGCGTGATCGAGGTGAACGTCCATCCCGCCGCGTCCTGGGACGAACTCGTCGATCGCACCACCCATCTGTACCAGGTCGCGCACGAGACGCGCCTGAGCACCGAGAAGTTCATGGTCGATGGCCGCCACACCGGCACCGGCGGGGGCAATCACTTCGTGCTCGGTGGCGCAAGCCCGGGGGATTCGCCCTTCCTGCGCCGGCCCGACCTGCTCAAGAGCCTGATCGCCTACTGGCACAACCACCCCAGCCTGTCCTATCTGTTCTCCGGCCTGTTCATCGGACCGAGCAGCCAGGCGCCGCGGGTGGACGAGGCGCGCAACGACAGCCTGTACGAACTCGAGATCGCATTCCGCCAGATTTCCGCACCGGCCACCGGCGACGAGCCGCCCGTCCCGCCCTGGCGCATCGACCGCCTGCTGCGCAACCTGCTGATCGATGTCACCGGCAATACCCACCGTGCCGAGTTCTGCATCGACAAGCTGTATTCGCCCGACAGCTCCACCGGCCGCCTGGGTCTGCTCGAACTGCGCGCCTTCGAGATGCCGCCGCACGCGCGCATGAGCCTGGCGCAGCAACTGCTGCTGCGCGCGCTCGTCGCGCGTTTCTGGAAGACACCCTACGAGCCGGCGAGGCTGGCGCGCTGGGGCACCGAGTTGCACGACCGCTTCATGCTGCCGCATTTCGTCGAGCAGGATTTCCGCGAAGTCATGGAGGAGATGCAGGGGGCCGGCTATCCGATGCAGGCCGAGTGGTTCGCGCCTCACCTCGAGTTCCGTTTTCCGCGTCATGGCGATTTCGCCGTGCGCGGCATGGAGTTGGAGTTGCGCCACGCCCTCGAACCCTGGCACGTGATGGGCGAGCAGGGCGCGGCCGGGGCGACCGTGCGCTTCGTCGACTCGTCGGTCGAGCGCGTGCAGGTGAAGGTGAACGGCATGGCGCCGGACCGCTACGTGCTGACCTGCAATGGCGTGCCGGTGCCGCTGCAGCCCACCGGCGTCGTCGGCGAATTCGTCGCCGGCGTGCGCTATCGCGCCTGGCAGCCGCCGAACTGTCTGCATCCTGACATCCCGGTGCAGGCGCCGCTGGTGTTCGATCTGGTGGATACCTGGTCGCAGCGCTCGCTCGGCGGCTGCCAGTACCATGTCGTGCATCCGGGCGGGCGCAGTTTCGACACCTTCCCGGTCAACGCCTTCGAGGCCGAGAGCCGGCGGCTGGCGCGCTTCTTCCGCTTCGGCCACACCCCCGGGGCGATGCAGGTGCCGATCCCGACGCCCAACGCGGAGCACCCGTTCACGCTCGATCTGCGTCGACCCTGAAAGGCGCCGCGGGCCGGCCCCTGTGGCGGTCCGCGGCGCAAATCTGCCGCCCGCCGTCACCTTTGGCACACGTGATGGCGGGCCAAGACGATACACTTGCACTCCGTCCCCGGACCTGGTTCCGCCATGGCCAGCACCCTTCTCTCCCGCTACGCCTGTCCCCCCGATCGCTACGACGAGATGCTGGACGAAGGCGGCCGGGTGCGCCCGCACTGGAGGCAGCTGTTCCGCCATCTGGAGTCGGCCGACGCCGCCGGCATGAGCCAGCGCGTCGAGGTTGCCGACCGCTGGATCCAGGAAGACGGCGTGGCCTACAACGTCTATGCCGATCCCAAGGGGCAGGAGCGGCCATGGGCGATGGACCCGCTGCCGCTTGTCATCGCCGCGGAGGAGTGGCGCGGGGTGGTCATGGCGGTGACGCAGCGCGCGCGGCTGCTCAACGCGATGCTGTCCGACCTCTACAACGGCCAGACCCTGCTCGCCGACGGGCTGCTGCCGTCGGCGCTGGTGTTCGGACAGCACGGCTTCCTGTGGCCCTGTATCGGCGCGCGGCCGCCGGGCTCGGTGTTCCTCCACCAGTACGCGGTAGATCTCGCGCGCTCGCCCGACGGTAATTGGTGGGTGATCGGCGACCGCACGCAGGCGCCCTCGGGTGCCGGCTACGCGCTGCAGAACCGGCTCATCGTCTCGCGCGTGTTCCCGGAGCTGTTCCGCGACATGCGGGTGCAACACCTTGCCTCGTTCTTCCGCGAGCTGCAGGACAGCCTCGAGCACTGGGCGCCGGTCGAAGCGGGCGAGCGTCCACTGATCGTGCTGCTCACCCCCGGCCCCTACAACGAGACTTATTTCGAGCACGCCTATCTCGCGCGCTACCTGGGCTATCCGCTGGTCGAGGGCCAGGATCTGACGGTGCGCGGCGACACCGTGTATCTGAAGACGCTCACCGGCCTGAAACGGGTCCACGTGATCTTCCGCCGCCAGGACGACGACTACTGCGATCCGCTCGAGCTGCGCGGCGATTCGGCCCTGGGTGTGCCCGGTCTGCTGGTGGCGGTGCGGGCCGGCCGGGTACTGGTGTCGAATGCACTCGGTTCGGGCCTGCCCGGCTCGGGTGCGATCATGGGCTTCCTGCCCGCGATCGCACGTCGCCTGCTGGGCGAGGAGCTGCTCATGCCCTCGGTGGCAACCTGGTGGTGCGGCGAGAAGCCGGCACGCGAGTACGTGGTGGACAATCTCGACAAGCTGGTGATCAAGGGCGCCTATCCGACGCAGCGCTTCGACCCCCTTTTCGGCCGCGAGCTGCGTGGTGCCGCACGCGCCGACATCGTCCGACGCATCCGCGCGCGGCCGCAGGCCTATGTCGCGCAGGAGCTGGTGAACCTGTCGCAGGCGCCGACCTGGAGTCGGGAGCACGACCAAAGCCTGCTCGCGCGCAGTGTCGGCCTGCGCGTGTATGCGGTGGCCACGCCGCAGGGCTACCAGGTCATGCCCGGCGGCCTGTCGCGCGTGGCGGGCGGATCGAACGCGCTCGTGCTGTCGATGCAGCGCGGCGGCGCCGCCAAGGACACCTGGGTGCTGGCCGATGGCGCGGTGAGCACCTTCAGCATGCTCAAGCGCGTGATCGGCGCCCGCGACGTGGTGCGCAGCGGCAGCAACCTGTCCTCGCGCGTGGTCGAGAACCTGTTCTGGTTCGGGCGCTACGCCGAACGCTTCGATAACGCCGCCCGCCTGCTGCGGGTGGCCGTGTCGCGTTTCATCGACAATGCCGGCGAGACCACGCCGGACCTCGAGGCGGTGATCGAGCTGTGCATCCTCGCCGGCATCGTCGAGCCCGGTCGCAAGGACGAAGACGACCCCTGGGTGCCGGTCGGGACGCGGCTGAGCGCCGCCATCTTCGATACCAGCGCCAGCAGCAGCCTGGCGAGCATGATTCGGCAGGTGCTGTGGTCGGCCTCGCAGCTGCGCGAACGCCTGTCGCTCGATCACTGGCATTCGCTCAGCCGGCTGCAGAGCGACCTGCAGATCGCCAAGGGCGTCCGTCCGGCGCTGGGCGAGACGCTGATGTTCCTGGACCGGGTGCTGCAGGTCTCCTCGTCCCTGACCGGTTTCTCGATGGACAACATGACGCGCGACAACGGCTGGCGTTTCCTCGTCGTCGGCCGCCGCATCGAGCGCCTGGGCTTTCTCGCCGCGGCGCTCGGCGACTTCCTGACCAGCTACCCGAAGCAGGAGGACCTGGGGCTCGACTGGGTCCTGGAGCTGACCGACAGCATCATCACCTATCGTTCGCGCTACTCGCGCCAGCCGGAACTGCTCGCGGTGGTCGATCTGGTCGTGTTCGACGATAGCAACCCGCATGCGGTCATCTTCCAGCTCCAGGCGCTGTTGCGCTACGTCGAACGCCTGGCTCGGGATGTGGGCGAAGTCCCGGTAGACGCCCTGCTCGCCGAGGAGGAGATCCTGCGCAATTTCGATCTCGCCGATTTCGAGACCGGCCCCGACGAGGCCTGCGCGGCGCTCGCCGCTCACCTTGGCCGGCTCGAGAGCGCAGCCTATGGCCTGTCGGACCTGCTCGGCATGCGTTACTTCACGCACGTCGATATCGTCAGTCATCAGATCCTGGCGAGCTGAACCATGGCCCGCTACCACGTTCTGCACGAAACCCGCTACGACTATGGTTCGGCGGTCTCCCTGTCGCAGCAGACACTGCACCTGGTCCCGCGCGAATGTGCCTGGCAGGTGTGCAGGTCCTTCGATCTCGCGATCGAGCCGGTGCCGTCGTGGAGCCACCGCGGCAAGGACGCCTTCGGCAATCCGGTGGAATGGGTCGCCTTCCACCAGCCGCACGACAAGCTCCATGTCCGCGCCGAAATGGATGTCGACGTCCGGCCACACCTGCCCTCCTCGCTCGTGGCCGTGCTGGCCTGGGACGAACTGGCGGAGCGGCTGACATACAAGGGCGGGGGGGTGGCGCCGCTTGCGGCCGACCTCCTGGCAAATCGCTTCCGCTTCGAGTCGCCGCACGTGCGCGTCAAGCACGAACTCGCAATCTTTGCCGACGACTGCTTCGCGCGCGGCGTCGATGTGCTCGAGGCGGCGCGCGCCCTGATGGAGAAGATCTACACCGAGTTCGAGTTCGACCCCGAAGCCACCACGGTCGCCACCCCGGTGATGGAGGTGCTGGAGAAGAAGAAGGGCGTATGCCAGGATTTCGCCCATCTCATGATCGCCTGCCTGCGGGCGAAGGGCATTCCGGCGCGTTATGTCAGCGGCTACCTGCTCACGCACCCGCCACCAGGGCAGCCGCGCATGGTCGGCGCCGATGCCTCGCACGCCTGGGTGGGCGTCTATGCGCCCGGCAGCGAGCACGGCTGGGTGGATTTCGATCCCACCAACAACCTGCTGCCCGACACCCAGCACATCACGCTGGCATGGGGCCGCGACTTCGGCGACGTGTCGCCGCTGCGCGGCGTCATCCTCGGTGGCGGGGGCCACGAGCCGGAGGTCGAGGTGACGGTGACGCCGCTGGAGGACTGAGTTCCGCTTGCACCAGGTCGTTGCCCGGCGCCGGTCTGCATCCAGCTGCGTGCGCGGCGGGCGGGAACGAAACCGTGGGCCGCGCCTCCAACGCCGCGTGGATACCCTGACTCACGCCCTTTCCGGCGCGCTCGTCGGCCGCGTGCTGGCGCGCCGCCGCTGCTCTTCGCCCGCAACCGCAGCGAAGCCGCGCGCCGACCTCCCCCCCGTATGGCAGTTCGTCGTCGCCGGCGCGATTGCCGCGGCCTTCCCCGACCTGGATTTCGTCCTCGGCTACGTGTCCGAACTCACGTATCTGCGTGGCCACCGTGGCGTGACGCACTCGCTCTTGCTGTTGCCGTTGTGGGGCCTGCTGCTGGCCTGGCTGCTGGCGCGCTTCTGGCGGCGCGGCGGGCGTTCCGGGGCCGGTTGGCGGGCGTTCTACGGTGTCGTCTGTGGCGCGATCTTCATCCACATCCTGGGCGACCTCA
Organism: Thauera sp.; assembly: GCA_041586695.1. Classification (GTDB taxonomy): domain Bacteria; phylum Pseudomonadota; class Gammaproteobacteria; order Burkholderiales; family Rhodocyclaceae; genus Thauera. Next base: position 1,195 of record JBFGZP010000109.1, on the reverse strand, counting down.
TTACCCAGTTCGGCACCATGATTCTGGCGCCCTTGTCCGACCGCCGTTTCGGCTGGGGGACCACCTTCATCATCGACCTGGGCTTCACCGGCATCATCGTCACCAGCCTGCTGGCCAGTGCCGTGTGGCGCAGCAGCCGCGTGCCGGCGGCGCTGGGGCTGGTGCTGCTTGCCGGTTGGGTCGGCGTCGGCGCCGTGGGGCGAGGCGAGGCGATCGATGCGGCCCGCGCCTACGCCGCGGCGAAGGGTATCGACGTGGTCGCGATCGATGCCGTGCCGCGGCCGGCCTCGCCCTTCAACTGGACGGCGATCGTGTTCGACGGCGAGCGTTACCACTACGCCAACCTCAACACCCGCCGCAGCGAGCCCCTGGTCGCCACCGACGCGGACAACTTCATCCGTCGCTTTTCCGCGCCCTACCTGCCGGTGGCGATGGCGAAGTGGGAGGTGCGCGAGCGCTTCGGCGACGATGGCATGCGCACGCTGGCGACGACGGTATGGAACGCGGAGGATTTCGCCTTCTACCGCTGGTTCGCGATGTTCCCGGTGCTGGATCATGCCGAGAACGGTCCCGGCGACCAGGTCTGCGCCAGCTTCTTCGACCTGCGCTTCGCCACCCCTGGTCGCGATCAGGTCCCGTTCCGCTATGGCCTGTGTCGCGCCGGGGCTGGCTGGCGGCTGTTCGAGCACGCGGTCGGTGGCAAGCGCTGGGTCGAGATGAACTGAGCGCGGTGGCGATGAGCGCGCGCTCCCTGCTCTTCTTCGGCGCCGGCCTGGCCGCCGTCACCAGCGGCCGAGCGCTGCTGCGTTGGGGCATCCGTGCCAGCCTTGCCCCGCGGCGCGTCCCCCATCACCTCACGCCTGCGGCGCTTGGCCTCGCTTTCGAGCGCGTGCGCATCCCCACCGCCAACGCGCGTTCGCTACATGCCTGGCTGATCCCCGCGGCTGTTCCAGGTGGGGAGGGAGAAACCGAATGCCGGCGGTGTCCGGCGGTCATCATCGTCCACGGCTGGGGCGGCAATGCAGCCGTGATGCTGCCGCTGGCCCGCCCGCTCCACGACGCCGGATTCACGACCCTGTTCATCGACGCGCGCTGCCATGGCGCCAGCGACGACGACAGCTTCGCCTCACTGCCGCGTTTTGCCGAAGATGCCGAGCACGCCTTCGACTGGCTCGCGAGCCTGCCACAGATCGAC
>JBFGZP010000108.1:0-9712 GCA_041586695.1 Thauera sp. | reverse complement strand
TCAGGATGCACAGAGCATCGCGGTCGGCAACGACCAGCAGTTCATCGAGCCGCAGCACCTGTTGCAGGCGATGCTCGAGCAGGACGACGGCGGTACCACATCGCTGTTGCAGCGCGCGGGTGTAAACATGCCGCCGCTGAAGGCCGCGCTCGGCAAGGCCATTGCCCGTTTGCCGAAGGTGGAGGGCCACGGCGGCGAGGTGAGCATAGGCCGTGACCTCAACAACCTGCTCAACGTCACCGACAAGGAGGCGCAGAAGCGCGGCGACCAGTTCATCGCCAGCGAGATGTTCCTGCTCGCGCTCGCCGACGACAAGGGCGAGACCGGCCGTCTGGCGAAGGAGCATGGCCTGACGCGCAAGGCGCTCGAGGCCGCGATCGAGGCCGTGCGCGGCGGTGCCGGCGTGGGCAGTCAGGACGCGGAGGGCCAGCGCGAGTCGTTGGCCAAGTACTGCATGGATCTGACCGAACGCGCCCGGGCCGGCAAGCTGGACCCGGTGATCGGCCGCGACGACGAGATCCGCCGTGCGATCCAGATCCTGCAGCGCCGGACCAAGAACAACCCTGTCCTGATCGGCGAGCCCGGCGTGGGCAAGACGGCGATCGTCGAAGGGCTGGCGCAGCGCATCGTCAATGACGAGGTCCCCGAAACCCTGAAGGGCAAGAAGGTGCTGTCGCTCGACATGGCCTCGCTGCTGGCGGGTGCGAAATACCGCGGCGAGTTCGAGGAGCGCCTGAAGGCGGTGCTCAAGGAAATCGCGCAGGACGAGGGCCGCATCATCCTGTTCATCGACGAGCTGCACACCATGGTGGGAGCGGGCAAGGCCGAAGGGGCGATCGACGCCGGCAACATGCTCAAGCCGGCGCTCGCGCGCGGCGAACTGCACTGCATCGGCGCCACCACGCTGGACGAATATCGCAAGTACATCGAGAAGGACGCCGCGCTCGAGCGTCGTTTCCAGAAGGTCCTGGTGGAGGAACCGAGCGTCGAGGCGACGATCGCCATCCTGCGCGGCCTGCAGGAAAAGTACGAGATCCACCACGGCGTCGACATTACCGACCCGGCAATCGTCGCCGCCGCCGAACTGAGCCACCGCTACATCACCGATCGCTTCCTGCCCGACAAGGCGATCGACCTCATCGACGAGGCCGCGGCACGGATCAAGATGGAGATCGACTCCAAGCCGGAGGTCATGGACAAGCTCGACCGCCGCGTGATCCAGCTCAAGATCGAGCGCGAGGCGGTCAAGAAGGAAAAGGACGAGGCCTCGCAGAAACGGCTGCAGCTGATCGAGGACGAACTGGCCAAGCTGACGCGCGAGTACAACGACCTCGAAGAGATCTGGAAGGCGGAGAAGTCGAAGGCGGCTGGATCGGCCCACATCAAGGAGGAAATCGACCACGTCCGCGCCCAGATGGCCGACTTCCAGCGTCGCGGCCAGCTCGACAAGGTTGCCGAGCTGCAGTACGGGAAGCTGCCGCAGCTCGAGGCCCAGCTCAGGATGGCCGAGCAGGCGGGCGACGAGGCCCAGCCGAACAAGCTGCTGCGTACGCAGGTGGGCGCCGAGGAGATCGCCGAGGTGGTGTCGCGCGCGACCGGCATTCCGGTGAGCAAGATGATGCAGGGCGAGCGCGAGAAGCTGCTGAAGATGGAAGAGCGCCTGCACCAGCGCGTGGTCGGGCAGGACGAGGCCGTGCGTCTGGTGTCGGACGCCATCCGGCGTTCCCGTGCAGGCCTGTCGGACGAGAATCGTCCCTACGGCTCATTCCTGTTCCTCGGCCCGACCGGGGTCGGCAAGACCGAGCTGTGCAAGGCGTTGGCGAGCTTTCTTTTCGATTCCGAGGACCACCTCGTCCGCATCGACATGAGCGAGTTCATGGAAAAGCACTCGGTCGCGCGCCTGATCGGTGCGCCACCGGGCTACGTCGGCTACGAGGAGGGCGGCTACCTGACCGAGCAGGTCCGGCGCAAGCCCTACAGCGTGATCCTGTTCGACGAGGTCGAGAAGGCGCATCCGGACGTGTTCAACGTCCTGCTGCAAGTCCTCGACGACGGCCGCATGACCGACGGACAGGGCCGCACGGTGGACTTCAAGAACACGGTCATCGTCATGACCTCGAACCTGGGCAGCCAGATGATCCAGTCGATGGCGGGCGACGATTACGGCGTGATCAAGCTTGCCGTGATGGCCGAGGTGAAGACTTACTTCCGCCCCGAGTTCATCAACCGCATCGACGACGTCGTGGTCTTCCACGCACTGGACGAGAAGCATATCGCCAGGATCGCGCGCATCCAGCTGCAGTATCTCGAGAAGCGCCTGGCGCGGCTCGAGATGAGCATCGAGGTCAGCGACGCGGCTTTGGCGCAGCTCGCCGACGTCGGCTTCGATCCGGTGTTCGGTGCGCGGCCGCTCAAGCGTGCGATTCAGGAGCGCATCGAGAACCCGCTCGCGACGGCGATTCTCGAGGGCAAGTTCGCGGTGAAGGACCGAATCCGCGTCGATGCCGAGGGCGGAAAGCTGAGCTTCGACAAGGCCTGAGCGCATCCGGTCGGATTGCCGAGCGCTGGGCATCGACCGGCGGCGGTCCGCCGGGGGACCGCCATTGACTTGCCGGATGCGAGGCCTCAGGCGGACACGAGGTTGATGCTGCGCACCCAGGCGTCGAAGGCGGCGGCTTCGAGCGGACGGGCGAACAGGTAGCCCTGCATGAGCCTGCACTGGCGCTCGGCCAGGAAGGCACGCTGGGCCGCCGACTCGACGCCTTCGGCCACTACCTCCATGCCCAGGTCACGTGCCATCGACAGCGCAGCGGTCACGACCGCGGCGTCCTCGGTGTTGCCCGGCAGGTCGGCGATGAAGGAGCGGTCGATCTTGATCCGTGCGAGCGGCAGGCGCTTGAGGTAGGACAGGCAGGAGTAGCCGGTACCGAAGTCGTCCAGCGCCAGCGTAAGGCCATGGTCAACCAGCATCTTGAGGCGGGCAGCGAGGTCGTCGCCGGAGTCCATCAGCGCGCTCTCGGTGATCTCCAGTTCGATATGCGCCGGGTTGGCGCCGGTCTCGGCCAGAATGCCCTTCACCGCGTCGAAGAAGTCGCGACGCTGGAACTGCAGTGCGGAGATGTTGACCGCGACCATCAGATTGCCGAGGCCGGCCTGGGCCCAGCGCACCTGCTGCCGGCAGGCTTCGCGCAATACCCACTCCCCGAGCGGAATGATCAGTCCCGAGGCTTCGGCGACCGGAATGAACTGCGCGGGCGGGATGAGACCGCGTTCGGGGTGTTGCCATCGCACCAGCGCCTCGCAACCCACGGCGTGCCCGGTCGTGATGTCGATCTGGGGCTGGTAGTGGAGTTTGAGCTGGCTGCGCTGGATTGCCAGCCGCAGCGCGCCCTCCAGTTCGAGCCGCTCGATCGCGCGCGCGTTCATCTCGGGAATGAAGAACTGGTAGTTGTTTCGGCCCGCGGCCTTGGCGCCGTACATCGCGGTGTCGGCATGCTTGAGCAGGACATCGACTTCGCGACCGTCGTCGGGGAAGAGGGCGATGCCGATGCTGACGGTGGGGCGCAGGTCGTGATTGTCGATGCGGACCGGCTCGGCTAGCACCTGCAACATCTTGCGCGCGACGGCGGCGGCGTCCTCGGCCCACGCCACCCGCGGCAGCATCGCGACGAACTCGTCGCCGCCCAGGCGTGCGAGCTTGTCCTCGGCGCGGATGCAACTGCCGAGTCGGCCGGCAACGGCCGCCAGCAGGCGATCGCCGATCGGATGGCCGAGCGAATCGTTGATGGTCTTGAAGTTGTCGAGATCCAGGAACAGCACGGCAAGCTTGCCGCCGTGCCGTTCCGCCGCTTGCAGTGCGGCTCGCGTCAGGTCGAGCCAGGCGCTGCGGTTGGGCAGGTCCGTCAGCGTGTCGTAGCGGGCGAGATACTGGATGTGTGCCTCGGCCTCGCGCGCGCTCGTCACGTCCTGGACGGTGCCGCGCATGCGCGTGAGGGCTCCGTCATGCCACTCGCTCTCGACGCGGAACTGCAGGATGCGGGGCCGCGCCCCATCGGTGCGGCAGTCGAGGGTGACGCGGCCCGGGGCATATTCCACCCGCGCGATCTGTCCGCGCAATCGGGCGCGGTCCGCCGGAACCACGCTGCAGACGAGATCGTCGAGCGTGTCGAGACCGCCCTCGGCGCAGTCGAGCAGGTGGTGGAGTTCGCTGGAGCAGTGCAGTCCAGGCAGACTGCTGACCAGCTCCCAGCTGCCCATGCGGGCAATACGCTGCGCTTCGGTCAGCGCGGCCTGTTTTTCGCTCAGGCTCGCGGTGGCGGCTTCGAGTTCGCCGGTGCGGCGGTCGACCAGGGCGGCGATTCGCCGCGTATTGCCGGTCGTGATCAGCAGGAAGGCCCCGAGCAGGCCCACGGCGAGCAGGCCTGAGGCAACCGTGCCCCAGGCGACCCAGGTGCGGATGGCGTTGATGTAGGCGCTGCGGGGGCGCAGACGTATCTCCCAGCTACGGCCGGCGAACGCCACCTCGGCCCGTCGCGACAGCTTGGCGCCGAGCCAGCTGTCCTGCTCGCAGCCCTGCGGGCCGGTCAGGCGCTGGCGCTCCGGCGCCGCGCTCACGTCGGCGACGCAAATGTCCATGCCGGCGGCGTCCGCGCCGGCGAGCGCGCCGGCGAGCGCATCGTCCATGCGGAATACGGCCGAAATCACGCCCATCAGTGGCGGGGCTGCGGTCGCGGCGCTCGAACGCTCTCGCGACACCGCGAGATAGACCACGACGCCCTTCTGGCCCGCGCGTTCCTGCACCAGCCGGAAGCTTTCGGTCGCAGCCGGCGCGCCGGTCAGGCGGGTTTGCCTGATTGCGTCCGCCGTCGCCGGCAGCGACAGCGGGTTGAGGCCGAGCGCGCCGATGTTCGTCGCCAGCGGCTCGAGCAGCGTGATCGGCAGGTATTCCGCCGCGCTTGCTGCGGGCTGGGTCGTACCGTCGGGCTTGCGGTCGAGGATGCGGAAGTCGGTGAAACCTTCGCGACGAACGGCACGTTCCAGGGCGCTGCGCTCGGAGTCGGAAATCAACGGGCTCCAGCCGAAGTTTTGCGTACCGGGGTAACGTTCCAGCCACGGTTCGATGAAGGCGCGAAACTCGGCTCTGGTCACGTTTTCACTGACGGAGAGCAGTCCCTTGATGGACAGCATCATGTCCATCTGTGCCTCCAGCCTCCTGCCGATCTGGCTGGTCAGATGCTGGGTGTCACGATCGAACTGGGTCTGGACGCGCACCTCCTCCCAGTCGAGGACCTGGCGAAAGGCAAAGGCGAGGACGAGCAAGGCGACAATCAGCGGCATGCCGACGCCGATCCGGCGTGCACGCCAGTCCGAAGCCGGCCTGCCGAAGAACACGAACATCAGCGGCGCAGCCACGATGACGCCGAGGGTGTCGCCGATCCACCAGTTCCACCAGTTGAAGCCGGCATCTTCGGCGGTGATGACGCCGCCGAAATGCAGTACCGGGATCGCGATAGAGGGGCTGATCAGGCAACTCGCCGGCGCCACCAGGGCGAGAAAGCGCACGATCGTACCCGGCGCGTCTAGCGGGTTGGGGAAACCGATCAGGCGCTGCGCCATCAGGGCGCCGGCCACGGCCTGCAGCGTCGCGCCGGCCGGAACCATGAGCAGTACCAACGGGGACAGGGTCTCGACTGCGGCCGAACCGTTCGCCAGCAGCTGCACGATCAGCGAGCCGATGAAGATCCCCGGCCACAGCCGCAGGCCGAAGATCAGCAGCGCCGACAAGGCAATGCCCGCCGGCGGAAATGCAGGCGCGGCGTAACCCGGCGGCACCGCCAGCTGCAATGCGACCCACCCCGCGCCCGCATAGGCCACGGCGAGCACGACGATCGACAGCAGATAGGGTGGGAGGCGGCGTTCGCGCATGCTCGGCAGTATACCGGCGCGCCTTTCCCCGGATTGGGCAGACTTCACGCCGGCGGCCAGAAGCCTTGCCCGATGCGCTAAACTCCGGCCTCCGGCGCGCCATTTTGGCCGCGCCCCCATTCCCTGTATTGGCTTTTACGGAAAACGAGATGTTCGAGGCTGTTCGCAAAAACAAGCGGGTCGCGCAGGTCATTCTGGCGATCGTGATCGTCCCCTTCGCATTCTTCGGCATGGACGCCTATTTCAGCGATGCGCCCGGCGGCGGCGAGGTCGCCACGGTCGGAGGCTCGCCCATTTCCACGGGCGAGTTCGAACAGGCACTGCGCGAGCAGCAGGATCGCCTGCGCAATGCCGCCACTGGCGAAGTGAATCGGGCGATGCTCGAATCGGACGAATTGCGCAGTGCAGTGCTCGACAATCTCATCAACCAGCGCGCGCTGGCCCTGTACAGCGCCGAGAACCGCCTCGTGGTGACGCCGGCACAGCTGCAGGAGACCATTGCCGCGCTGCCGGCGTTTCAGGAAGACGGGCGCTTCTCGCTGTCGCGTTACGAAAGTCTCCTGCGCGCCCAGGGCATGACACCGGCGATGTTCGAATCGCGCCTTGCCCAGGACGTGCGCATCCAGCAGGTCGCGCTGTCGGTGGGCAATGCCGGCTTCGCGCCGCAGGTTTCGGCGCGCCGCTTCCTCGATGCGCAACTCGAGGAGCGTGTGGTGCGCGAAATGCGCTTCCCCTTATCGAAGTATGCTGAAGCGTTCGAGCCCACCGACGAGGAGATCACCCGCTATTACGAGGCCAATCCCGGCCGCTTCGAGCGACCGGCACGCCTCAAGGCGGAATACCTGGTGTTCGATCGTGCAGCGGTGGAGTCCGGAATCACGGTCGGCGAGGACGAGTTGCGTTCCTACTACGACGGCAATCAGGGTCGCTTCGGCGTGCCCGAGGAGCGCAAGGCTCGCCACATCCTGCTGCAGCTCGAGCCCGACGCTGCGGAGGCCGAGGTCGAGAAAGCGATGGCGCAGGCAAAGGCGCTGGTCGAAGAACTGCGCAAGGATCCTTCCCGCTTCGGCACGCTGGCAAAGGAGCACTCCCAGGATCCGGGCTCGGCAGAGCGGGGCGGCGACCTCGGCTTCTTCGGCCGCGGCATGATGGTCGGCGCGTTCGAGGATGCGACCTTCGCCCAGGCGAAGGACGCGATCGGCGATCCCGTGCGCTCGGACTTCGGCATCCACATCATCCAGGTCACCGATATCAAGTCGGGCACGGTGCGCGCGTTCGATGAAGTGCGTGACGAAATCGCCGCCGAGCTGAAGGGCCAGGCCGCCGCGCGCCGTTTCGCCGAGCTCGCCGAACAGTTCTCGAACACGGTCTATGAGCAGGCCGACAGCCTGAAGCCCGCTGCCGACCTGCTCAAGCTCGAGGTGCAGCGCACCGACTGGATCGCTCGCGACGCCGAGGCGGTCGGACCCTACGACAACGAGGCCCTGGTGTCGGCGCTGTTCTCGGATGATGCGGTCAAGAACCGCCGCAACACCGAGGCGGTCGAGGTCGCGGTGAACACCCTGGTGGCGGCGCGCGTGACCGAGTTCGAAGCCGCCCAGCGCTTGCCGCTCGACGAGGTGAAGGAGCGTATCGAGGCGCAGCTCAAGAACGCCGCCGCAGCCAGCAAGGCGAGCGAGCAGGGCGAGGCCGCACTCGCAGCCCTGCGCAATGGCGAACAGGCGGACGGTGAATGGGGCGCGGAGCGCAAGCTGCAGCGCGGCGCCCCGAGCCTGCCCGCGGCGGCGATGCAGGCGGTATTCACCGCGTCGACCGCGAAGCTTCCGGCATACGTCGGCCTGACCGCGCCCGAGGGCGGCTACATCATCTACCGCATCGACAGCGTCGAGCGCCCCGAAATTGCAGCCGATGATGCGCGAATCGCCGCAGTGGTCGCGCAGTATCGGCAATTGATCGCCCAGCGCGACTTCGGCGCCTTCCTGACCGAACTGCGCCAGCGCTACGAGGTGGAGGTCAAGCTGCAGCCGACCAACGCCGGCCAGTAGGCGAATGTACTGATCGCGGCGGCGATGCCGGCCGCGATCCGCAAAAAAAAGAACGCCCGGTCATCCGACCGGGCGTTCTGCATTCCGGGAACCCGCTGCGCAGGCCACGGCCTGCGCAGTGTTCAGGGCTGCTCCGGGTTGCCGAGCGCCGTGGTGTTGAAACCGCAATCGACGTACATGATCTCGCCGGTGATGCCGCTGGCAAGGTCCGAGCAAAGGAAGGCGGCGGCATTGCCGACCTCGTCGATGGTGACGTTGCGCCTCAGCGGCGCGTTGTGCTCGTTGAACGACAGCAGCTTGCCGAAGCTGCCGATGCCGGAAGCCGCGAGCGTCTTGATCGGGCCGGCGGAGATGGCGTTGGCGCGCGTGCCCTCGGGGCCGAGGCAGACGGCGAGGTAACGCACGCTCGCTTCCAGGCTGGCCTTGGCCATGCCCATGATGTTGTAGTTGGGCATGGTGCGCACGGCGCCCAGATAGGACAGCGTGAGCAGCGCGCCGTTGCGACCCTTCATCATCGGCCGCGCCGCTTTGGCGAGGGCGGGGAAGCTGTAGGCACTGACGTCCTGCGAGATGCGGAAGGCTTCGCGCGACAGCCCGTCGAGGAAATCGCCCTCGAGCGCGTCGGTCGGGGCATAGGCGATGGAATGCACCAGCCCATCGAGACCGTCCCAATGCTGGCCGAGCTGATCGAACAGTCCGGTGATCTGTGCGTCGTCCTCGACGTTGAGCGGAAAGGTCAGCGTGCTGCCGAATTCAGCTGCGAACTTGCCGACCCGTTCCTGAAAGCGTTCGTTCTGGTAGGTGAATGCGAGTTCAGCACCCTCGCGGTGCATGGCCTTGGCAATGCCGTATGCAATCGACCGGTTGCTCAGCAGCCCGGTGATGAGAATTCGCTTGCCGGCAAGAAAGCCCATGAATCCAACTCCGAATGACAGGCCGTCGATTATAGCGAAAACCCCGTCTACATCATGGATCTTGGGATCGCCTGGGTGTCCGCGCTGCCACGGCCGCGCAAAACCTGCCAGAATCCCGCCTGTTTTGTCGATATCCTCTGGTTCGTGATCCACCCCTACCGCCCGCGCCGCCTGTTGTCCCGTCTTGCCGCCCTTGCGGCCGGTGCGCTGGTCGCCGCTTGCGGGCCGGCATGGAACGATCCCTATCCGGCGAACGAGCGCGGACAGAACATCCTGTACACCGCGTTCACCGAGCGTCCCAAGCATCTCGACCCGGTGCAGTCGTACAGCGAGGACGAGGCGACTTTCCTCTACCAGATCGTCGAGCCGCCGCTGCAGTATCACTACCTGAAGCGGCCTTATGTGCTGAGGCCCGGCACCGCCGCGCAGATGCCCCGAGTGGCGCTGTTCGATGCGGCCGGCCGCCCCCTGCCGGCGAATGCCGAGGCGAGCCGGGTGAGCAAGAGTGTGTACGAGATCAGCCTGCAGCGCGGCATCCTCTACCAACCGCATCCGGCCTTCGCCCGCGGCGCCGATGGCGCGTTCCTGAACATGGATCTCTCGGCCGAGGCGCTGCGCGACGTGCGCGGGCCGGGCGACTTCGCCGAGACCGGCACGCGCGAACTCGAAGCGGGCGATTTCGTGTACCAGATGAAGCGCCTGGCGCACCCGCGGCTGCATTCGCCGATCTTCGAGCTGATGGCCGAGTACCTGCCGGGCCTGAAGGAGCTGCAGGCGCGGCTGATCGAGCATTCGAAGGAGCAGGGGGGCGAGCCCGGATGGATCGAC
>JBFGZP010000107.1:0-9743 GCA_041586695.1 Thauera sp. | reverse complement strand
GGTAGAGATGGGCGATGGCGCCCATCTCCGCGGCCGAGAAGTCGGGCTGTCCGGTGTGGCTGCCGTCGCCGCTCATCGCCCTTCCCGCGCCTTGCCTGAGGGCCGACTGCTTCAGCATGCGTCAGCCTCCGAAATCGGCAAATCGTCGGGACCCGGAAGCTCGCGCAGACCCCTGGAACGGTTCAGGTTCCCATCGGTGAAACAGGTGATGCGTTTGGTGGCACCCTCACCACGCGTCCACCTGCGGACACCCGCGCGACGGCTCGAGCGGCCATAGACCGCAGCGATGGAGGCGCGGCTTGCCCATGGTGCGTGATGACAAGCTCGATCGGGCTGAGCAGCGGCGCGCCTGGCACTTCGATGTCCTTCTCTCGTGGAATTCCGAAGATGTGTTCCGCACCGCTGTTCTCGGGGCATTTGACAAGGAGTTCGGCAGTCCATGAAGTCTCCAACGACGTTGAATCGATCCTGGGTGGGGCCAAGCCCGCGACTTCGCGCGAGCGGTCGGGGCACGCTGGCTGCCCAAGGTTCGCAGTTCATCGCCCATTTGGGGGGCGCAGGTCTCCGGTCACGTGGGCGGCGAGCTTCGGTGTCGACCCAATCGAGCCATCGGCATCGGCGGAGAGCGGTCGCACAAGCTTAGCGCTCGGTTGCCGGGGGCGTCCATATTCGGAGGGGTAGGCCGCAGCCCGGCTCGACAATGGGTGCGACAAGCCGCCGCTACTCAATGCCGATGCTTCGTATCCAGCGAGCTTCCGAAGGCATGTCGTCCCTAAGCGCCGGCCGAAACGGCGGCGTTGCAAGGTCGTTCGGCGGAGCGGAAATAAGGTTCAGGTCAATTGCCTTCGGCTCCCCGATGAGGCCCGAATCTGTTTCCCGAAACTCGAAATAGACGCCGTTCCACAACTTTGCGCCGAAATCGGAAGGCCGCTTGTAGAAAAAGAGCAGGCTGTGCTCGAGCCACGCGTAGTTGCCGGGCTTCACGGTCGTCGGGTTGTCATAAGGGTAGGGAACATGGCAGGTCAACTCGCTGCGGCCCTCGATGCACTTGAACTCCCGCATGGATAGGAAGTGGTCGGTGAACGGCGCCAAATCCAGCGAGATTCTGAAAGTGGACGAACCGTCGGGCCCAGCCGTGAAGAGAACGGCCCCGAGATTGATGCGCTCGCCATCGGCGGTCGTTGCAAAGATCGACTTCGTACCGCTCAGTTCCCAGGCGGCGTGCCCGAGGCCAGGCAAAATCAGCAAGACGACGGAGGCGGTAAATAGGATTGCTCTTGATATGTAATGCATGGCGTGGCGACCTTGTGGGTGTGTGCAGCGTGAGGGACTCATTGTGCGGCCTATCCTTTTTCGGTGACAGCTTCCTGCGTAACATCGGCCGTGCAATGCCTCGGGCGAGCCAATGGTCGCTGTCGGGTCAACCGTCGCTGGCGCCTGTTGGTCGCAAAGCGCCAGTGGCCATACCGTTGTTTCAACATCGGTTGTTGCCCATGACCCGCAAGGGCAATGTAGCAATGATCGGCCCCTCCCGGCCGCGAAGCGCCATCGCCGAGCCCGCCACTAGGGCCCCGCCGCCCGCTTCGCAGGTTCGACAACGACGCCCACCGCAACCGGGCAGCGTGCCGGGCGACTAGACTGAATGATCGGAAGGCCGGGGGACGCGATGTCGGGCGAGCAGCAAACCACGCATGAGCCGCTGGATGAAGGCGTCGTATTCCACGTGCACGGCGTCACCAAGATCTATCAGATGGGAGAGGTGAAGGTCCACGCCTTGCGTGGCGTGGATCTCGACCTCTACCGGGGCGAATTCACCGTCCTGCTGGGGGCCTCGGGCAGCGGCAAGTCCACCCTGCTGAATATCCTTGGCGGGCTCGATACGCCGACCGAGGGACACGTCCTGTATGGCAACCGCGACCTCACCCGCGCCACCGAGGGCGAACTCACGCGCTACCGGCGCTACCACGTCGGCTTCGTCTTCCAGTTCTACAACCTGATCCCCAGCCTGACCGCACGCGAAAACGTCGCCGTCGTCACCGAGATCGCGCGTGCCCCGATGCAGCCGGAAGAGGCACTGCAGATTGTCGGCCTGGAGAACCGGCTCGACCACTTCCCCGCCCAGCTCTCGGGTGGCGAGCAGCAGCGGGTGGCGATCGCGCGGGCCATCGCGAAGAATCCCGACGTGCTGTTGTGCGACGAACCTACCGGGGCTCTCGATTCGCAGACCGGGATCGTGGTGCTCGAGGCCCTCGAGCGTGCCAACCGCGAACTGGGCACGACCACAGCGGTGATCACCCATAACGCGGGCATCGCGCAGATGGCGGATCGGGTGATCCGCCTGGCTGACGGACTGATCAGCGAGGCGCACGTGAACAAGACCCGACTGTCGCCGCGGGAACTGACTTGGTGATGCCGGGATGAAGGCCATCGACCGCAAACTCTGGCGTGAACTCTGGGCCATGCGCATGCAGGCGCTGGCCATCGCGCTGGTAATCGTGAGCGGTGTCGGCATCTTCATCATGTCGCTGAGCACGCTCGACTCCCTGCACGAAACCCGCGAAAGCTACTACAGAAACCACCGCTTCGCCCATGTATTCGCCACCCTCAAGCGCGCGCCCATGGCTGTCGTCGAGCGCATCGAGGGGATACCCGGTGTCGACAAGGTGGAGACGCGGGTGGTGGCCTACGTCAATCTCGACGTCGCCGGCTTCAGCGGCCCGGTCAGCGGCCACATCCTGTCGCTGCCCGATAACAGCCGTGGCCTGCTCAACCAGATCTACCTGCGCAATGGCCGGCTTTTCGAACCCGGCCGCGACAACGAGATCGTGTTGAGCGAGGAGTTCGCCCGGGCACACGGCCTGCAGACAGGCAGCAGGCTGCACGCCACCATCAATGGCCGGCGTCGGGCGCTCGAGGTTGTCGGCCTGGCCTTGTCGCCCGAATACATCTACCAGATCGCCCCCGGTGCGATGTTCCCCGACTACGCGCGCTATGGCGTGCTGTGGATGGCGCGCAAGCCGCTGGCCAGCGCCTACGACATGGATGGCGCGTTCAACAACCTCAGCCTCAGCCTGAGCAAGGGCGCCGACGAACAGGCGGTGATCGACCGCCTCGACGACATCCTCGGCCCCTATGGCGGCATCGGTGCCATCGCGCGCAAGGACCAGCTTTCCAACCGTTTCCTGTCCGAGGAGCTCAAGCAGCAGCGCACGATCGCGACGGTGTTCCCGGTGATCTTCTTCGGCGTCGCCGCTTTCCTGCTCAACGTCGTCATCAGCCGCCTGATCAGCCTGCAGCGCGAGCAGATCGCCGCACTCAAGGCCTTTGGCTACAGCAATTTCGAGGTCGGCCTGCACTACACCAAGCTGGTCCTGATGATCGTCGCAATCGGCATCATCGCCGGCATCGGCGCGGGCATCTGGATGGGCAAGGGCATGAGCAACATGTTCATGGAGTTCTACAGCCTGCCCTTCATGATCTACGTGCTTAGGCCCCAGGTGATCGCCGCTGCGGCCGTCATCAGCATGGGCTTCGCCGTGCTCGGCGCCATGTACGCGGTGTACAACGCCGCCCGCCTCCCCCCGGCCCAGGCCATGCGCCCGGAACCCCCCGCGCGCTACCACGCCGCCCTGGTCGAGCGCCTCGGCCTGCAGCGCTGGATTCCCCAGCCCACGCGCATGATCCTGCGTCACATCGAGCGCCGCCCCTTGAAGTCGCTGCTGACCACGCTGGGCATCAGCCTGGCCTGTGGCATCACCATGGTGAGCGGCTTTCAGGAGGGTGCCATCGACCAGATGGTCCAGGTGCAATACGGCATGAGCCAGCGTGAGGATCTGATGGCGCTCTTCAACGAGCCGGCCTCGGCGCGCTCGCTTCATTCCCTGCGCGGCCTGAAGGGCGTGGAGCATGCCGAAGGCTTTCGGGTGGTCACCGGGCGCCTGATGTTCGCCCACCGCTCCTATCGCACCACGGTGCATGGCATCGACCCGGACGGCAGCCTGATGCGCCTGCTCGACACCCGGCTCAGGACGATCGAGCTGCCGCAGCATGGCGTCGTCCTCACCGACTACCTGGCCGAGTTGCTGCAGGTCAAACCCGGCGACACGCTCGGTATCGAGGTGCTCGAAGGCAGCCGCCCAACGCTGCATGTACCGGTGGTGGGTACCGCCAGCCAGTACCTGGGCGTGAACGCCTACATGCAGCGCGACGCCCTCAACCGGCTGCTGAAGGAAGGCGATGCCGTCTCCGGCGCGCTGTTGAAGGTCGATCGGCGTTTCCAGGACGATGTGCATGCCGAACTCAAGGGCATGCCGCGCGTCGCCGGCGTGGTGGAGCAGAAGTCGGCCATTCGCGCCTTCTACGATACCGTGGCCCAGAGCATCCTGTTCTTCACCTTCGTCTCCACGCTGCTCGGCGCCAGCATCGCCTTCGGCGTGGTCTATAACAGCATGCGCATCGCACTGTCCGAGCGCAGTCGGGAGCTGGCCAGCTTGCGCGTGCTCGGTTTCGAGCGCGCCGAAGTGGCCTACATCCTGCTCGGGGAACTTGCCCTCCTGACACTGATCGCCATCCCGGTGGGCTTGCTGATCGGTTACGGCCTGTGCGCCTATCTGGCATTCCAGTTCGATTCGGACCTCTACCGCGTTCCGCTGGTGCTGGGAATCAAGGTGTACGCCTTCTCGGCGCTGGTTGTGATCGTCTCGTCGGTCATCTCCGCAGTCCTCGTCTGGCGCAACCTGGCTCACCTGGACATGGTGGCCGTACTGAAAACCAAGGAGTGATCCGATGCTGATGCTGCTGCGAAGACATCCGGTCATCACGCTCACCACGCTGCTCATCATCGGGCTGCTCGTCTGGGGCTTCTGGCCGCAGCCCGTGCTGGTGGAGGTCGTTGCGGGCCGGCGCGCACCGATGACGGTCAGCCTCGAGGAGGAAGGCCGCACCCGGGTCATCGATCGCTTCGTCATCGCTGCGCCGGTGGATGGCGTCGCCTGTCGCCAGCAACTGAAAGTGGGTGACCCGGTCGAGCAGGGCCAGGAACTGCTGGGCATCACGCCGCTGCAGTCAGAGGTGCTGGACCCGCGCAGCCGGGCCCGCGCCGAAGCCGGGGTCTCCGCTGCCGCGTCCGCCCTGCGTGCCGCCGAGGAACGGGCCCAGGCCGCGGCGGCCCGCGCAGCTTTGTCCGCGGCCGAGCTCGAACGGCTGCGGCCCCTGATGGACAGATCGCTGATCTCCCGCGACAGCTTCGACAAGGCGGTCACAGAGGCGCGCACCAGCGCGGCCACCCGGCGTTCGGCCGACTTCAGCGTCGAAGTGGCCGAATACGAACTCGACGCCGCGCGGACGCTGCTGCAGCATTCGGCCGGCGGCGCGGGGCCGGCCGAACGGGTGCGGATCCTCTCCCCCATCAGCGGCACGGTGCTCAAGGTCGCGCGCGAATGCGAGGGGCCGGTGCGCACAGGCGAAACCCTGCTCGAAGTCGGTGACACGGCTGCGCTCGAGATCGAGGTGGACGTGCTGTCGGCCGACGCGGTGAAGATCAAGCCCGGCATGAAGGTGCTGCTCGATCGCTGGGGCGGCGAACAGCCGCTGGAAGGCCTCGTGCGCCGTATCGAGCCGGTCGGCTTCACCAAGAGCTCGGCGCTGGGCGTCGAAGAGCAGCGCGTGCTCGTCATTTCCGACTTCGTCTCACCGGCCGAACATTGGCAGCGACTGGGAGACGGCTACCGGGTCGAGGCGCGCTTCATCCTCTGGCAGCAGGACGACGTCCTGCAGGTACCCGCCGGCAGCCTGTTCCGCGACGGCCAGGGCTGGGCGGTGTTCGTCGCCGAGGACGGGCGCGCCCGGCGGCGTGTGGTCGAGATCGGGCAACGCAACGGCCTGGCCGCCCAGATCCTCGCCGGCCTCGAAGCCGGTGAGCTGGTCATCGATCACCCGAGCGACGAGGTCGAACATGGCAGGTCGGTGAAAATTCGCGTCTCCCGCTGAGGGCGCCCCCGACAAGCATTGGCATACCCGAGTCCGGGCAGCAGCGACGAAACGTTCGCGCCGGGATTCTCCGAGCGTCGCCTCTCGGCCCAGCCCCGGGCCCGGACGCCCGCAGCTGCGCAGGCACGGGTGGCGCCGGGTCGTGGGCGAGTGCGTGGTGTCTCGATTGCGCACCTTGAAGTTCCGGGTTAGAGGTCTAAGATAGTAAGTGATTACTTACTATCAGCCGAGGACGCCGTGGATACCCAGTCGAAGCACCTTCCGGCCGATGAGCGCCGCGCTGTAACCGTCGAGGCAGTGGTGAAACTTGCCGGGTCGCAGAACCCCAGCGAGATCACGACCGCCGCGATCGCCAGGCAGATGAACCTGACCCAGGGCGCGCTGTTTCGTCATTTCCCTACCAAGGCCGCCATCTGGCAGGCGGTCATGGAGTGGGTCGCGGAACGCCTCCTGGCGCGGCTCGATCGCGCCGCCCGGAGTATCGAATCACCTGTGGCCGCGATGGAGGCCATGTTCATGAGCCATGTCGAGTTCGTGATCGAGCACCCGGGGGTCCCAAGGATGATGTTCGGTGAACTTCAGGGCGCCGAATCCACGCCAGCGAAGCGCCTAGCGCAGACCCTCATTCGCGCCTACGGCGAACGCCTGAACCGACTCATTGAGAAGGGCAAGGCGAGCGGCGAATTGAACGCCGCGCTCGACAGCGAGGCGGCGGCCACGCTCTTCATCGGCACCATCCAGGGCCTGGTCATGCAATCGCTGCTGGCCGGGGATGTGGAACGCATGCGCCGCGATGCGCCACGGGTATTCGCCATCTATAGGCGCGGCATCGGGAGCGCACCGTGAAACCCCTGCCCATCCAGCGCCGAACGCTGGCACTGCTGGCCGTGGTCACGATTCTGCTCGCGCTCTTCGTCCATGTTGCCTTGCGATCCGGGCCGCTGGCACCAGTGGCGGTAACGCTCGCGACGGTGGAGGATGCGTCGATTGCCCCGGCGCTGTTTGGAATCGGCACGGTCGAGGCGCGCTACACCTACAAGATCGGGCCTACGCTCGCCGGGCGTTTGAAGCGGCTGGAGGTGCACGTGGGTGATCGGGTAGAGGCCGGCCAGGTCCTCGGGGAGATGGATCCGGTCGATCTCGATGATCGTGTTCGTTCCCAGGAATCCGCGTTCAAGCGGGCGCATGCCGCGTTACGCGAGGCAGACGCACGGCAAGCCTATGCCGCAAGCCAGGTGCGCCGCTACGAGAAATTGTTTGCGGTGCGTTCGACCAGCGAGGAGATCCTCACCACGAAGCGGCAGGAATTGCAGATCGCCGACGCTTCGCGTTCCGCCGCGCGGGAAGATCTTGCCCGCGCGCGCTCCGACCTCGAGGCCTTGCTCGCGCAGCGGCGCAATCTGCGCCTGATCGCGCCGGTCGACGGCGTGGTCGCCTTTCGAGGTGCCGATCCCGGTACGACCATCGTCGCAGGCCAGGCGGTGGTCGAGCTGATCGACCCCGGGAGCCTGTGGATCAACGTCCGTTTCGACCAGATCGGTGCGTCGGGGCTCGGCGCCGGCCTACCGGCGCGCATCGTGCTGCGGTCGCGCAATGGCCAGGCCTTGAAAGGCAGCGTGCTACGGGTGGAGCTGATGGCCGATGCGGTTACCGAGGAAACGCTGGCCAAGGCGATCTTCGATGAGCAACCGCAGCCCATGCCGCCGATCGGCGAACTGGCCGAGGTCACGGTGGACTTGGCGGCGCTGCCTGCGGTCCCGGTGATTCCCAACGCTGCTGTCCGGCGCGAGGACGACAAGCTCGGCGTGTGGCAGGTCGTGGATGGCGAACTGCAGTTCACGCCGGTAAGGCTCGGGGCGTCCGATCTCGACGGCCGGGTGCAGGTGCGCGAAGGGCTCGACAAGGGCGACCAGGTCGTCATGTATAGCGAAAAGGCGCTGAGCGTGCGCAGCCGGATACACGTGGTCGATCACATCCCGGGAGTTTCACGATGATCAGCCTGGCCGGTCGCGACATCCTCCATGCCTGGGGCAAGTTCGTGTTCACCGGTATCGGGCTGGGATTGCTCATCGGCGTCACTCTCACCATGGCCGGGGTGTACCGGGGCATGGTGGATGACGGCAAGGCCTTGCTCGACAATAGCGGCGCCGATCTCTGGGTGGTGCAGAAGGACACTCTCGGCCCTTATGCGGAGTCGTCCAGCGTCAACGACGACATCTACCGGAGCATCCTCGCCATGCCTGGGGTCGCGCAGGCCGCCAACGTGACCTACCTGACCATGCAGGTCGGCAAAGGCGACCGCGACGTGCGCGCCATGGTGGTCGGGATCGCGCCCGGCGGGTCCGGCGCGACGCCCGGATGGCCGCCCTATCTCGTTGCGGGACGCCAGATCACGCGTTCGCATTACGAGGCGGTGGCCGACGTCGTCAGCGGCTTCGGACTCGGTGATCGCCTCACCATTCGTCGCAATCAGTACGCCGTCGTGGGCTTGACCCGGCGCATGGTGTCCTCCAGTGGCGACCCGATGGTATTCATCCCGCTCAAGGACGCCCAGGAAGCGCAGTTCCTCAGGGATAACGATGCCATCTGGCAGAGCCGTCGTCGTGCCGCGGCCAACCCGGCCTTCAACCGCCCCGGCGTGCCCGGCCTGCTCGATGCCATCACCGCGTCGCAAAGCACCAATGCATTCGTCAATGCGGTGCTGGTGACGGTGAAACCCGGCCATGCGCCTGACGAGGTGGCCGAATCCATTCGCCGCTGGAAACGCTTGACCGCGCATACCCGGCCTCAGATGGAAGGCATCCTCGTCGGCAAGCTGATCGCCACCTCGGCGAAGCAGATCGGCATGTTCCTGGTGATCCTCGCCATCGTCAGCGCCGCCATCGTCGCCTTCATCATCTACTCGCTGACGATGGACAAGATCCGCGAGATCGCGGTGCTCAAACTGATCGGCACGCGCAACCGCACGATCGCAGCGATGATCATGAAGCAGGCGCTCGCCCTGGGCCTGATCGGCTTCGTGGTTGGCAAGATCACGGCGACCTTCGCCGCGCCGATCTTCCCGAAATATGTGTTGCTGATACCGGTCGATTCGGTTGCCGGCTTCTTCGCGGTGCTGGCGATCTGCGTGCTTGCCAGCGTCGTCGCCATTCGCATGGCGCTGAAGGTCGATCCGGCCGAAGCGATCGGGTGAGCACATGAGCGCGAGAGGCATCCGTGTCGAGGGCCTGAGCAAGCGCTACGGCGAGGGCGATACCGCGGTCTTCGCCTTGAAGGACGTGAACATGCAGGTGGCCCCCGGCGAGGTCGTCGGCCTGATCGGGCCTTCCGGCTCGGGCAAGAGCACCCTGCTGAAGTGCTTGGGTGCGGTCATCGATCCCACCGCCGGCCGCATCGTTCTCGGCGACGAAGTGATCTACGACGACGGCTGGGAGGTGCGCGACCTTCGCGCCCTGCGCCGCGACAGGATCGGCTTCGTCTTCCAGGCTCCCTACCTGATCCCCTTCCTCGATGCCACCGACAACGTCGCGCTGCTGCCGATGCTGGCAGGCGTCGCCAACGCAGAGGCACGGGCGAAGGCGCTGGAACTGCTCACCGCGCTCGATGTACAGCACCGCGCACGGGCCATGCCATCCCAGCTCTCCGGCGGCGAGCAGCAGCGCGTATCGATCGCCCGCGGCCTGGTCAACCGCCCGCCGGTGATCCTGGCCGACGAGCCGACCGCGCCGCTCGCCAGCGAGCGCGCGATGGCGGTC
>JBFGZP010000106.1:0-9747 GCA_041586695.1 Thauera sp. | reverse complement strand
TGCGCCGGCGCATCCGTTTTTTCCACGCGCGGGGCGGGGGTGAGCGCGGTCTGCTTCTGTGCCCAGGCCGAGATCAGGGGCTCGCGCACCGTGTCGGGCGGGGCATCGGCGGCGGCGGACTCGCCGGCTTCGTCGCGGACGGTGTCCGTCTGCTGCGCCGTCGCTGCTCCTTCGTCGTCCTTGGTTTCGTCCTTCTCAGCCTCGGCGCCGGCCGGGCTCGGGGCTGGGGCGGCAGCATGCTCATCTTCGCCCCGCTGCTCGTCCCCGCTGCCGGTCGGCCCGGGGGGCGGGACGGCAGCGGGTGCGGGGGTGCGTCGACCGCTGCGGACGACCTCGGGTGCGTTCTTGGCGGAGTCGGGTCTCGCCGGGCCGGTGTCCTGGGGGCGCGACTCGGGCATGACTTCCGGCAGGACTTCGATAGGGCCTTCGGGCAAGGCCGACTCGTCTCCGAAGGCGTCGCCGAGATCGGCCATCGAGGCGGCTGCTCCGTCCGCGAGGTCCGGGCCCTCGGGGATCTCGAAGTCGAGCGATGTGTCGGTCTGCGCTGGTGTGACTTCCGGCGTTGCCGCGACGGGCGCCGCCGGCTTCGCAGTACTTCGTGTCGGTTCGCGGCCAGCCGGCGTCGCCACCTCGTTTTCCAGGGCATTGAAGGGGTGGAAGCAATGGCCGCAGCGCACTTCGCCACGCCGCGCGTGCAGCTGTTCGGGCTGCAGCCGGAACACCGTCTGGCAGGCGGGGCAGCGGGTCAGCATCATGTGCCGTCGCGGCGGCCTTCGAGTCGCACCCAGCCGTCGAAGGCGGCGCCGACCCGCAGCGCGAGGCAGGGCGCCCAGGCATCGATCACCTGCTGCGCCTGCGCTTCCAGCACGCCCGACAGGGCCACCCTGCCACCGGGTGCGACCCGCGCGGCAATCGCCGGCGCGAGTACGCAAAGCGGGTTGGTGAGGATGTTGGCGACGACGAGAGCGAAGCGCTCCTCCAGCGCTACGCTGGAGTGCTGCAGGCGCATCGTCACGCGGTTGCGCGCGGCGTTGTCGCGCGCGGCCTCGAGCGCCTTGTCGTCGATATCGACGCCGAGAATGTCACCGGCGCCGAGCAGGCCGGCGGCGATGCCGAGGATGCCCGAGCCGCAGCCGTAGTCGAGCACGCTGCAGCCGGGGGTGACCGCCTCGCACAGCCATTCCAGGCACAGCCGGGTGGTGGGGTGCGAGCCGGTACCGAAGGCCATGCCAGGGTCGAGTTCGATGTTGATCGCTGCCGCGTCGGGCGCCTCGTGCCACGAGGGCACGATCCACAGCCGCTCGGTGATGCGGATGGGGTCGAACTGGCTCTGGGTGAGCTGCACCCAGTTCTGCTCCGCGACCTCTCCGGTCGTGAACGGCGGTACCGCGTCGAAGCCCGCCGCAGCGGCCGCTTCGGCCAGCATGGCAGCGAGTTTCGCGCCTCCGGCGCCGGCGTCGAACAGCGCGATCACCCGGCTGTGATCCCAAAGGGCGGTCGGCAGGTGGCCGGGCTCGCCGAACTGGGGGGTTTCCGCGTCGGTGCCGGCATCGGCGTCCTCGATAGACACCGACAGCGCGCCGGCCTCCAACAGGGCGTCGGACAAGGCCTCGGCGCGGCCGGCGTCGGCCTGGAGCGTGACCGAGATCCACATCTTGTCGTCTCAGTTCTTCACTTCGTTGCGGTTGGCGAGCTTGTGTTCCAGGTAGTGGATGCTGGTGCCGCCTTCGTTGAAGCGGACGTCGAGCATCAGCGTCTGGTGCAGCGGGATGTTGGTCTTGATGCCCGAGACCAGCATCTCCGACAGCGCGATGCGCATGCGCCGGATCGCCTGCTCGCGGGTATCGCCGTAGGCGATGAGCTTGCCGATCATCGAGTCGTAGTGCGACGGCACGGTATAGCCGTTGTAGACGTGCGAGTCGACGCGGATGCCGGGGCCGCCCGGTACGTGCCAGTTGGTGATCAGGCCAGGCGAGGGGGTAAATCTGAACGGATCTTCGGCGTTGATGCGGCATTCGATCGCATGGCCGCGGAACTCGATGTTGCGCTGGCGGAACCACAGCTTCTCGCCGGCGGCGATGCGGATCTGGGCCTGGACGATGTCGATGCCGGTGATCATCTCGGTGACCGGATGCTCGACCTGCACCCGCGTGTTCATCTCGATGAAATAGAACTCGTTGTTTTCGTACAGGAACTCGAAAGTGCCGGCGCCGCGGTAACCGATCGTGCGGCAGGCTTCGGCGCAGCGCTCGCCGATCTTGGCGATCAGCTTGCGGTCGATCCCGGGCGCCGGCGCTTCCTCGATGACCTTCTGGTGGCGGCGCTGCATCGAGCAGTCGCGCTCGCCCAGATAGACCGCATTGCCGTGCTGGTCGGCCAGCACCTGGATCTCGACGTGGCGCGGGTTCTCGAGGAACTTCTCCATGTAGACCACGGGATTGCCGAACGCCGCCTGGGCCTCGGCGCGGGTGGTCGTCACCGCGTTGAGAAGCGCCGCCTCGGTATGCACCACGCGCATTCCGCGGCCGCCACCGCCGCCGGCGGCCTTGATGATCACCGGATAGCCGACGGCGCGGGCGATCTTGACGGTCTCCTTCGGGTCCTCGGGCAGCGCGCCTGCGGAGCCGGGCACGCAGGGCACGCCGGCAGCCTTCATCGCGTCCTTGGCCGAGACCTTGTCGCCCATCAGGCGGATGGTGTCGGGACGCGGGCCGATGAAGACGAAGCCGGACTGCTCGACGCGCTCGCCGAAGTCGGCGTTTTCCGACAGGAAGCCGTAGCCGGGGTGGATGGCTTCGGCATCGGTCACTTCGGCCGCGGCGATGATGCGCGGCACATTAAGGTAGCTAAGGGTGGAGGACGCGGGGCCGATGCAGACCGATTCGTCGGCGAGCTTCACGTACTTGGCTTCGGTGTCGGCCTCCGAGTGCACCGCCACGGTCTTGATGCCGAGCTCGCGGCAGGCCCGCAGGATGCGCAGGGCGATCTCCCCGCGGTTGGCAATGAGGATCTTCTCGAACATGGCGCGATCAGCCGATCACGAACAAGGGTTGGCCGTACTCGACCGGCTGGCCGTTCTCGACCAGGACGGCCTTGACGACACCGCTGAACTCGGACTCGATGTCGTTCATCAACTTCATCGCCTCGATGATGCACAGGCGGTCGCCCTCGGAGACGGACTGGCCGACGTCGGCCAGCGGTTTGTCGCCCGGCGCCGAGGCGCGGTAGAAGGTGCCGACCATGGGCGACTTAACGATGTTGCCCTCGGGCAGGGCGTCGGCCGCCGGCTCCACCGCGGCAGCGGGTGCCGCGGCCGCCGGAGAGGGTGCGGGCATCTGGGCCGCGTAAGCAACGGGTGCGGCCGTGGCCAGCTGCTTGGCAATTCGAACCTTCTCTTCGCCTTCGGTGATCTCAAGTTCGGAAATGCCCGATTCCTGGACGAGGTCGATGAGTTTCTTGAGCTTTCGCAGATCCATGCTGTTCTCCGGGCAAGACGACGCCGCACCTGGCGGACGCCGTCGTGGATGATGTGTGATCAGTGAACTTGGCGCAGCAAACCGGCACGGACGCCCGCTCGCGCCTCGAAGAAGCGCAGCTGCCTGCGTGCCGGTTTGCTGCGGCATTCAAAATGGAACGAGGTGCTTGGCGAGAAGGACGAGGGCCTGGCCAAGGCGCCCGACCGTTGGAGTTTGCGCGGTCGGGTCGAGGACCAGGATCGATTGAATTGCCTCTTTGCGATCTTGTTACCGCAAATTCAATTTCCGTCTTCTGGCTGCGTTTTGAGCGCTTCATGGCGGCGAGTTTGCCGCAACTTCCGGCAAGTTGTCCACCTTGGCGAAAATCGCCGCGGCGTCAGGAAGCGAGCAGTGCGCGAATCTTGCCCTCTAGTTCGCTCCGGTTCAAGGTGCCGAGCTTGATGTGTCGCACCCGGCCGTCGCGGTCGATGATGACGGTGAAGGGGAGCGCCTGGGCGCTGTTGCCGAAGCCGGCGGCGAGCTTGAGGACATCGGGGCCGGCGATCAGCAGCGGATAGGGTACGTCGAACTCGTCGTCGAAATTGCGCACCCTGTCCACCGAATCGATGCTGATGCCGACGAACTGGACCGGCATGGCGGCCAGGTTCCGGCTGACCTCGGCGAAGTCGGGAATCTCCTTGCGGCACGGTGGGCACCAGGTCGCCCAGAAATTGGCCACGACGACCTTGCCGCGCCACTGCGCCAGCTGTTGTGGCTGCCCCTCGCTGTCGGGCAGGGTCAGGGCGAACAGGGCGTCGATCGATTCGGGAGCCACGGCCTGCACACCGGCGGATGCCTCCGGCTGCAGGCTGCGGCTGGTGAAATAGCCGGCGATGCCAGCCGCGGCGGCGACGACCCCGATGAGGATGTACTGGCCCGCGCGCTTCATGCGGGGCTCTGGCCGTGTGCGGGGTCGGTGGTCGCCTGCAGCAGGGCTTCGACCTGCGCGAGGCGCGCGCGCTCCTGGCCGCGCCTGCCGCCGCGCTCGGCGCCGGAGGCGTAGATCGACAGCCGCACCGGCACGTCTCCCCAGTCGAAACTCAGCACCGCTTCCGGCGCGTTCGGGGCCGGACGGCGCGGTTCGCGGTGCTCGTAGGGGAAGTCCTGGTTGAGGAAGAAGATCTCCACTTCCTTGGCGCTTTCCGGAAACAGTTCGATCTCGAGTTCGGAGTAGCGCCCGGCGGTACCATCTAGCGCGCCGCCGGTGAGATAGGGGCGGAAGTCCGCGAGCAGGCGCATGATCTCGACGGCGGCGCTGCGCATCTCGAACAGGCGCTCGGGTTGCTCCTCGTCCTGGTACAGCGCCTGCCAGGCGCGCAGTTCGGTCTCGATCTCGGCGTTGTTGGGCAGCGACTCGGAATCGACGGCACCGAGCTGCTTTGCCGCCTTGCGCTTGGCGTAGCCGAAGTCGCCGATGCCGTCCTCGGCCATCATGCGGGCCGCAAGGGCGGCGATTTCACGGCGCAGGTTGCCGCTTCTGGGGGCGTGTGAGGGCATGCTGCTATCACCTAGAAACGCGGGTCGGAAGCGACGAGCGGCGAGCCGACGAAGTGTCGATCGCGCTCGGGTAGAATGCGCGCCATTGTACATGGGCCGGTTTCATCCAGATGACGGCCCGTCGGAGCAAGGCGTTCATGCATATCCACATTCTCGGCATCTGCGGCACCTTCATGGGCGGTGTCGCCCTCCTCGCACGTGCAGCCGGACACAAGGTGTCCGGCTGCGATGCCAATGTCTATCCGCCGATGAGTACCCAGCTCGAGGAGCAGGGCATAGCGCTCACCGAAGGCTACGACCCCGCCCAGATCGAGCTCGTTCCCGACGTCTTCGTCGTCGGCAACGCGGTGTCGCGCGGCAATCCCCTGCTCGAGGCGATTCTCGATCGCGGCCTGCCCTATGTGTCCGGCCCCCAATGGCTGGCCGAGCACGTGCTGGTGGGGCGCTGGGTGCTCGCGGTGGCCGGTACCCACGGCAAGACGACGACCACCTCGCTGCTGGCCTGGATGCTCGAGGACGCCGGGCTCAACCCCGGCTTTCTGGTCGGCGGCGTGCCGCAGAACTTCGGCGTCTCGGCGCGGCTGACCGAGTCGCCGTTCTTCGTCATCGAGGCGGACGAGTACGACACCGCGTTCTGTGACAAACGGTCGAAGTTCGTCCACTACCGGCCGCGAACGGCGATCCTGAACAACCTGGAATTCGATCACGCGGACATTTTTTCCGAACTTGCGGCGATCGAAACCCAGTTCCATCATCTGGTGCGAACCATTCCGGCGTCGGGGCGCATCATCGCCAACGCCCGCGAAGACAGCTTGAAGCGCGTCGTAGCGCGCGGATGCTGGTCGGAAGTCGAATGGTTCAACGACGATGCACAATGGACCGCGGCGCCCGGCGCACGCGATGCCGAAGCCGTGTTCCGGCTCGGCGAGCGAATCCAGGGCCGGGTGGAGATGCCGCTGGCGGGCAGCCACAATCGCGAGAACGCGCTCGCCGCGATCGCGGCCGCGCGGCACGTGGGAGTGACGCCGGTGCAGTCGATCGCGAGCCTGGCGCGTTTCGCCGGCATCAAGCGTCGGCTCGAACTGCGCGGCACGGTCCGCGGGGTGCGGGTGTACGACGATTTCGCCCATCATCCGACGGCGATCGCACTCACGGTCGGCGGCCTGCGCCGGCGCGAACCGGAGGGGCGCATCCTCGCCGTCCTCGAGCCGCGCTCGAACACGATGAAGCTGGGGGTCATGAAGGCGCAGCTCCCGCTCAGCCTGGCCGAGGCGGATGCGGTGTTCTGCTACTCGAACGGTCTCGGCTGGGATGCGGGCGAGGCACTGACGCCGCTCGGCGCGCGGGCGAGCACCTTCGATGCCCTCGACGCATTGGTGGCGGCGGTGGTCGCGCAGGCACGGCCCGGCGACCACATCCTGGTGATGAGCAACGGCGGCTTCGGTGGGGTGCACCAGAAGCTGCTGGACTCACTCGCGGCCTGAGTCCTCGGCCCCGGCCTACTTGCGTGCGCCCGTCGGGTTGTCGATGCGGCGGGCTTCGTCTTCGCTGATGTACTCGAACACCCGCACCACCTTGCGCACGCCCTTGCTGGTGCGGGCGACCTCGGCGGCGGCGTCGGCTTCGGCGCGGGTGACGATGCCGAGCAGGAAGACGACGTTGGCTTCGGTCACCACCTTGACGTGATGTGCCGAGAAGCGCTGCGCATCGACGAAGCGTGCCTTGACGTTGGAGGTGATCAGCGCATCGTTTCCGCGCGAGGTAAGCGCGGAATGGGGGCCGACGACGACCTCGTTGATCACCCCGCGTACGTGCTCGACGCCGGCAACGATGCGGTCGAGTTCGCCGCGCACGGATTCGTTCGGGATCTCGCCGGTAAGCAGGACGTTGCGGTTGTAGGAGGTGACGTTCACGTGAACGGCGTCGCCGAAGCGCTCGCGGATCCGGCTCGTCACCTTCCACTCGATGCCTTCATCCTCGACGTAGGTGCCACTGGTGCGGCGGTCCGATACCAGCGCGGCGCCAGCCCCGACCCCGGTGGCGACGACTGGAAAGCAGCCCTGCAACAGGGGCAGCGTGCCGGCAGCGAGCAGCCCGAGCAGCAGGGTCCGCCGGCGCGGGTCGCGGGCCTGGGTTGCAGTGGCATGCGCCGCGTCCTGCGTCATGGTTTGCATCCGGGTGAAGCTTGTCATCAGTCTTCCACTCCCAAAAGTAGACAATCGATGCCGTCGCACAGGCAGTGTGCGATCAGCACATGAAGCTCGTGAATGCGAGCTGCGCGCTGCGCGGAAACGCAGATATGGATATCGGTGGCGGCGAGAAGCTCACCGATGCCGCCGTCGGCGGGTCCGGTCAGCGCGACGACATGCATCTCGCGCCCGTGCGCGGCGGACACCGCCTCGACGATCGACGGCGTGTCGGTGTCGCCGGCGAAGATCGCCAGCAGCACGTCGCCCGGCTGGCCGATGGAGCGGATCTGGCGCGAAAGGGTCTCGACATGGTCGGTGGTGCCTGCGCCCGGCGCGATGCCGATGGTGTCGAGGGCGAGGGCAGCCAGCGGCGGGCGCTCGAGTTCGAAGCCGTGCACCAGCTTGGCGGCGAAGCGCCGGGCAAGCGGCACCGAATCGTCCTTGCCGCAGGCGATGATCCTGCCGTTGTCGAGCAGGCAGTTCGTCATCACTTCGATCGCACCCGCGATGGGTGCGGCGAGCATTTCGAGCGCTTCGTGGCTGACGCGGGAATTCTCGTCGAATTGGCTGGCGATGCGTTCGATCAGGTCCATTTTCGGGGGATATGCTCACGGACGAAGGAGTCTAGCATGAGCGTTCAGCCGGCATCGAACGCACCCGCTATCCAGTCGATACGGGTTTCGTCGAGGGCGTCGAGCAGCACGGCGTCGACTCGACAGGGGTGCTTGCGCCAGCGCTGACCGGGGCCGCCCAGCCACCATTGGGCGGCCAGCATCACACGCCGGCGTTTCGCCACGGTGATGCTCTCGGCGGCGCCGCCGAAGCGAGCGCTGCGGCGCAGGCGCACTTCGACGAAGACGAGGCTGCCGCGATCGAGACAGATCAGGTCGACCTCACCGCCACGGCAGCTGACATTGCGGGCGAGCAGCCGCAAGCCGCGCGTTGCGAGGTATTGCGCGGCCAGATCCTCCGCCGCGCGGCCACGGGCTTGCGCCGGGGTCTGCGGCGCGTCGACAATGGTCCCGGCGGCCGCCTTGCGGCCGTCGCCCGCCTTGGCGGCGCTCATTGCGGCCGCCCCGGTTCGATCATACCTCCCAGTGCGTGACCACTCATGCCCGATTCGATCTCCCTTCCGTCCGCGCCCCTTTCCAGTACGCCGTCATTGTATGTGGTGGCGACGCCGCTCGGAAATCTGCATGACATCACGCTGCGCGCGCTCGCTTTGCTTGCCGCGGTGGACGTCGTCGCCGCCGAGGACACGCGGCACAGCCAACGCCTGCTCGATGCCTGCGGCATCCGTACGCGAATGATCGCCGTCCATCAGCACAACGAGCAGGCCGCCGCCGGCCAGCTCGTGGACCTGCTCGGTGCCGGGCAGCAGGTCGCCCTGATCACCGACGCCGGTACGCCGGCGGTGTCCGATCCGGGCGCGCGTCTGGTGGCGCGGGTGCGCGAGGCTGGCCATCCGGTGGTGCCGCTTCCCGGGCCGTGCGCGGCTGTTGCGGCGTTGTCGGTGTCGGGCTTCGCCGAGGGGGGATTCCGCTTCCTCGGCTTCCTTCCGGCGAAATCGGCCGCACGCTGCGGCGTGCTCGCCGGCCTGCGCGACGCGCCCGATGCGCTGGTGTTCTACGAAGCGCCGCACCGGATCGTCGAATGCATCGCCGACATGGCGCAGGTATTCGGCGGCGAGCGCGAGATCCTGATCGCACGCGAGATGACCAAGCTGCACGAGCAGATCGTCCGCCTGCCACTGGGTGAGGCGGCAGACTGGTTTGCCGCCGATGCCAACCGCAGCCGGGGCGAGTTCGTGCTCGTGATCGCCGGTGCGCCGGCCCGAGTCGGCCTCAGTGCCGAGGCCGAGCGCATCCTGGGGCTGCTGCTGGGCGAGGTGCCGCTCAAGGTCGCGGCCCGGCTGGCGGCGGACATCAGCGGTGAATCCAAGAATGCGCTGTATGCGCGGGCGCTGGAGCTCAAGGCGGGGGGCTGAGCCCGCCGGCGCTCTACGATGGCCGGCGACGGCCTATAATCCCAGTCTTGATCAACGGATTCAGCACCATGCAATCGATCACCCTTGTTCGCCCCGACGACTGGCACCTGCACGTGCGTGACGGCGCTGCGCTGCCGATGGTCGTACCGCACACGGCGGCCCGCTTCGGTCGAGCGCTGATCATGCCCAACCTCAAGCCCCCGGTCACCACCACCGCGCAGGCCCTGGCATACCGCGAGCGCATTCTTGCGGCGGTGCCGGGGACGCGCTTCGAGCCGATGATGAGCCTGTACCTGACGGACAATCTGCCGCCGGACGAGATCGATCGCGCCAGGGCAAGCGGCAAGATCATCGCGGTGAAGCTTTATCCGGCTGGCGCCACGACGAACTCCGATGCTGGCGTGAGCGCCATCGACAAGGTGTATCCGGTGCTCGAGCGCATGGAAGAGCTGGGCATGGTGCTGTGCGTGCACGGCGAGGCGACCGGCGCCGATGTCGACGTCTTCGATCGCGAGCGCGTGTTCATCGAGCGCGTGCTGTCGCCGCTGGTGCGCCGCTT
>JBFGZP010000105.1:0-9813 GCA_041586695.1 Thauera sp. | reverse complement strand
GACCAGGCGGTCGTCTACGTGCCCGATGCCTCGCGCGCGGTCGGCGTGGTCACGGCGCTGCTGTCCGAGGGCCGCAGCGAGGCGTTCAAGGCCGAGATCGCGGCGGACTACGAAAAGCTGCGCGCGCAGCACGCGAGCAAGAAGGGCGTGCAGCTGGTGAGCCTGGAGGCCGCGCGCGCCAACGCCTTTCGTACCGAGTGGACGGCGCATCGCGCCGCCGTGGGTGAGGGGCAAGCCTACCAGCCGCCCCGTCCCACTACGCTCGGGGTGCAGGCGCTTGAGGTGCCGCTGGCCGAGCTGGTCGACTACATCGACTGGAGCCCTTTCTTTCAGACCTGGGACCTGGCCGGCAGCTACCCGAAGATCCTCGACGATGAACTGGTGGGCGAGGCTGCGCGCAACGTCCTCGCCGACGGCAGGGCCATGCTCGACAGGATCGTCGCCGAGGGCTGGCTGCAGGCACGGGCGGCATTCGGCCTGTTTCCCGCCAACGCGGTGGGCGACGACATCGAGTTCTACGCCGACGAGGCCCGCGACAAGGTGCTCATGACCTGGCACGGCCTGCGCCAGCAGCACGAGCGCCCGGCAGGCAAGCCGCACTGGTGCCTGGCCGACTTCGTCGCCCCGCGCGACAGCCATGTGCCGGACTGGGTCGGCGCCTTCGCGGTCACCGCCGGTCTGGGCATCGAGGCCCGGCTTGCCGGGTTCGAGGCCGCGCACGACGATTACCACGCGATCATGCTCAAGAGCCTCGCCGACCGTCTCGCCGAAGCCTGCGCCGAGTGGCTGCACGCCCGCGTTCGCCGCCAGGACTGGGGCTACGTGGCCGACGAGGCGCTCGACAACGACGCCCTCATTCGCGAGCAGTACCGGGGTATCCGCCCGGCGCCGGGCTACCCGGCCTGCCCGGATCACACGGTGAAGGGCGAGCTGTTCAAGCTGCTCGACGCGCCGGCCAACGCCGGCATGCAGATCACCGAAAGCTTCGCGATGATGCCGGCGGCGGCGGTCAGCGGCTTCTACCTCGCCCATCCGGAAAGCCACTACTTCGCGATCAGCAAGATCGGCCGCGACCAGCTCGAGGACTGGGCGCAGCGCACCGGCATGACGGTGGAAGAGGCCGCGCGCTGGCTGGCGCCGCTGCTCTGAGGCCTTGCGCCGCCGTCCGGCCTTCGACGCGGCCGGCACGCGCCGCTAGAGTCAGCGTTTTCTCATTTCTTGACTGGAGCCCGACCGATGGCCACCCTCGAAATCACCGCCGACAACTTCAACGAGGTCGTCGAGAACAACTCGATCGTCTTTCTCGATTTCTGGGCAGCCTGGTGTGGCCCCTGCCGCAGCTTTGCCCCCGCCTACGAGGCTGCAGCCGACGCCCATCCCGACATCGTCTTCGGCAAGATCGACACCGAAGCGCAGCAGGAACTGGCGGCGACCTTCCAGATCCGCTCGATCCCGACCATCGCAGCGATCCGCGACAACGTCATGGTGTTCCGCGAATCCGGCGCCCTGCCGGCGAGCGCCTTGACCCATGTGATCGAGGGCGTGCGCGGGCTCGACATGGAGCAGGTCAGGGCCGATATCGCCGCGCAGCAGGCGGACTGACTCCGCGGTTCTCGCTGTCGGGACGGTCCTCGCCTGCCTCGGCATGGAGGGCTTCGCCGGCCCCGCGACGGATCGCCTCCATCGCCGGATGCGACAGGCGACGCTCGGTCGTGATCGCATAGACCTGCTCGCGAACCGCGTCGATCTCCCCGAGCGCCTGCACCTGATACTGGCGGCAGACATAGGCGGCGATCGCCGTCGGGGCAATGAATAGCCCGGCCCCGCCCTGGCCGAAGGCCTTCATCAATGCGCTGTCGTCGAACTCGGCGACGACCACCGGTTGCAGGCGCATGCGCTCGAACCACTGCAGCAGTGCCGCGCGATAGGCGACGTCCTCGCCGGGAAGAAGCAAGGGCGCGCCGTCGAGCAGAGCGGGAAAGTCGCCCTCGAGGCGCTCGGCGACGGCAGCGGTCGAGAACACGCTGACCGTGCTCTCGCCCAGCAGCGTGCTGTACGCGCGTACGTTGATGTTCGACGGGACGGGGCGGTCGGTGATCACCAGGTCCAGGCGGTGTACCGCGATCTCGGCAAGCAAGCCAGCCAGCGCGCCCTCGCGGCAGACCAGGCGGCCAGGCATTTGGAGGCGCAGGACCGGCTCGACGAGCCGGTAGACGATGGATTTCGGCATCGAATCGGCGATGCCGATGCGAAACGGCAGGCCGCGACGCAGGTTGCCGTCGCGCAGGATTTCGAGGATCTGGTCGCCGAGCGCGAAGATTTCGTCGGCATGGCCGAGGATGCGCCCGCCGGCCTCGGTCAGCTCCAGGCGTCGGCCGCGACGGCGAAACAGCGATACCCCGAGGCGGGCCTCGAAGGTGCCGAGCTGGGCGCTGATCGCGTGCGGGGTCAGCCCGAGCAGCTTGCTCGCGCCGGCGATGGTGCCCACTTTCGCGACCATCCAGAAGTAGCGCAGATGCTTGTAGTTGAAGTCTTCCATCGAAGTTCAGTCCATAAAATCGACTTGATTATCAAAAATAGTCGACTTTTTGTTCCATTGCCGTTTCGCTAGAGTGAAGTCAGCGAACAGGCCCGATCGCGGCCTTCGCTCCCTGGGCGATCGATCGCCCGGGGCACCACATACCCGCACGTCAAGGAGACTTCGCCATGCGCCACTATGAAGCCGACAGCGCCCACGCCGCGGCCCGCATCATTGCCCTCACGCTGCTCGCGGACGGAGGGCTCGACCGCGCCGAACTCGAGACCCTCACCCGCATGCGATTGCTCGGCCAGCTCGGCCTCGAGGGCAACGCCTTCGACGAGATCGTGCGCGATTATTGCCATGACCTGTTGTCGACCTCGTCCTATCTCGATGGCACGCGCCTGCAACTCGCGGACGAGGTCGTCGACGCCTTGCTCGATGACATTCGCAACCCGGAGCTGCGGGCCGTATTGCTCGAGGCGATGCAGCAGATCGTCATCGCCGACGGCATCGAGACCGAGCGCGAGGTCGACGTCCTCGCCAGTGCCTTGCGCAGGTGGGGGATCACGGCAGGCTCCGCGCCCGACACGTGGTCGATGCATTGAGTCGCGGTCGCCGGATGCGTGGAGAAGTTCTGGACATGTCCACCGACAAGAGCCTCATGGATCACGACAACCATCTCGGCGCCCGCGTGGACGACCCGCTGATCGATCGACTGAACTGGGCGATCCGTCAGGCGATCCGCCTGCTCGCGGTGCTGATGGTCGCGGTCATCCTGTGGAGCGTCGCCGACGTCGTGCTCGTGCTCTACGAGAAGCTTGCCGAGCCGCCGGTGCTGCTGCTCGAACTGGACGACGTCTTCGTGGTTTTCGCGGCCTTTCTCGCCGTGCTGATCGCGATCGAGATCTTCGTGAACATCACGCTCTACCTTCGCGATGATGTCATCCACGTCAAACTGGTCATCGCCACCGCGCTGATGGCGATCGCACGGAAGGTGATCGTGCTCGATCTGAGCACCCTCGAGCCCTCCTATCTGTACGGGATGGGGGTCATCGTGCTCGCGCTCGGCGTGACCTACTGGATGGTGTCGGTAAAGATGGGCGACTGACCGCGGCCGTGCCGCGAGGGCGGCGCGTCGTCCGAAGCGCATTTCATTCGAACAGCGCGCCCACGCTCTGGCCGCTGTTGATGCGCTCGATCGCCGCGGCGAACAATGGCGCGACGGTCAGCGTGGTGATCTTGTCGAGGCGCTTCGCCGGCGGCAGGTGCACCGTGTTGGTCACCACGATCGAGTCGATCTCGGCGTCGCGCAGGCGATCGATCGCCGAGCCGCACAGCACGCCGTGCACCGCGCCCGCGTGCACGCTGCGCGCGCCCGCGGCCGTGAGCGTGGCGACCGAGGAAATCAGCGTGCCACCGGTGGAAATCTCGTCCTCGAAGATCACTACGTCGCGCCCCCTGACGTCGCCGACCACCTCGCCGTGCTTGACGTCGGTGTCGCTGACGCGCCGCTTGTCGATGATCGCCATCGGAATGCCGAGGCGTTCGGAGAAGCGGCCGACGCGCTTGGCGCCGCCGGCGTCGGTGGCGACGGCGACCATGTTGGCGAGGTCGTAATGCTGGCGGAAGTGCTCGGCGATGGTCGGGATCGCGGTGAGGTGATCGACCGGCACGCTGAAGAAGCCATGCACCTGGTCGGCGTGCAGGTCCATCGTCAGCACGCGGTTGGCCCCGGCGGTCTTGAGCATGTCGGCAATCAGGCGGCCGGTGATCGAGATGCGCGGCGCGTCCTTCTTGTCCGAACGCGCATAGGAATAGTAGGGGACTACCGCGGTGATGCGCTGTGCCGAGGCGCTGCGCATGGCGTCGAGCGTGATCATCAGCTCCATGATGTGGTCGCTGACCGGCTCGGTGAAGGACTGAACCACATACACGTCACGATCGCGCACGTTCTCCTGCACCTGCACGCGCAGGTTGTCGTTGGTAAAGCGCGAGATGTCGAGCCTGCCCGGACGCAGGCCGAGGCGGTTGCAGATTTCGGCGGCAAGGTCGCGGCTGGCGTTGCAGGCGAAGATCTGGAGATCGTGTTTCATCGCGGAGTCCTCGGGTGGGGGCGCCTGTGGCTCAACGGGCGGTGGGGTAGAGAAGGAAGGGTGCGCGCGCCTCGACCCACGCCGTCTCGTCGGCCACGGCGACGGCGTCGAACTCGGCTGGCGTCGCCGCCGGATTGTCCACCCACTCGCGCAGGACCGGCGAGCCATTGATCAGGTCGATCGCCAGACGGTCGTTCTCGTACTCGTAGGGGAAGTCGCGCCACAGCGGGTAGTCCGGCCGCAGCCGGCGCAAGGCCTTGAACGCCAGCGCCTGCAAGCGCCACGGACGAAAGGCGGCGTGCCCGTAATGGGCCGGGTCCTCGACGTGGAACTGAACGCCGTTGCACAGCGCGCCGGCGTGCTTGTGGAAAGTGGGTTCGAACCAGCACTCGCGCAGCACACAGCCGGCAAGCCAGGCGGGGGCGAGCGCGCGCATTTCGGCGACGATCGCGCGCGCGTCGATGTCGGGCGCGCCGAACAGTTCGAGCGGGCGGGTGGTGCCGCGGCCTTCGGACAGGGTCGTGCCCTCGAGCATCACGGTGCCGGCGTAGCAGCGCGCCATCGACAGATTGGGGGCGTTCGGGCTGGGGTTGACCCAGCTGCGCTCGCCCAGCGGCCAGCCGTAGCCGGGGCCGGTGTCGGGCTGCCAGTCCTGCATGGTGACGACTTCGCATTCGACATCGAGCCGGCGGGTGGCGACGAACCATCGCGCCAGCTCGCCCATCGTCAGGCCATGGCGCATCGGCATCGGCCCGGCGCCGACGAAGCTCTCCCAGCCCTCGCGCAGCAGCGTGCCCTCCACCGGACGCCCGGCGGGGTTGGGGCGATCGAGCACCCACACCGCCTTGCCGTGCCGCGCGGCCTCTTCCAGCACATAGCGCAGTGTGGTGATGAAGGTGTAGATGCGGCAGCCCAGATCCTGCAGATCGACCAGCAGGACGTCGAAGCTGTCCATCATCGCGGCGGTGGGCCGGCGCACCTCGCCGTAGAGGCTGAACACCGGAACGCCCAGCAGCGGGTCGATGAAATCGGCCGATTCCACCATGTTGTCCTGCTTGTCGCCGCGCAGGCCATGCTGCGGGCCGAAGGCCGCCGACAAGGTGATGTCGGGCAGGGCGGCGAGGGCATCGAGCGCGTGCCTCAGGTCTCGTGTCAGCGATGCCGGATGGCCGAGCAGGGCGACCCGGCGGCCTGTCAGCGGTCGCCGCAGCGAGGCGTCTTCGAGCAGGCGGTCGAGGCCAAACCTGACGCCGGCGCTCATGTCTTCGCCACCGCCTTCGGCTTGGGCGTCGTCAGCACCATCGCGAAGCTGTCGCGGTGGTGGAAGTCGGGCGTGTCCGCCGGGTGATGCAGCGCCCAGTGCGAGAGCGTGCCGTCCGCCGCCTCGACGACGGCGGACACGCCCACCTGAAGGTCGGTGCCGGGCGCGCAGGCCGGCAGCGCCGCTGCCGCCAGGACGGCGTCGAGGCCGAGGCCGTCCGCGGTTTGCGCGAAACTGATCAGGGGCGGCGGTCCGGCGTCCGCGGCAGTGTCGCGCTCTCGACCGGCGGTGAATACATAGGCGGCCCATCGGCCGGAAGGCGAGAGGTTGAACTCGCGGTAGCCTGGCTCGCCCGGCACGCCGACGAAGACCTCGAAGCAGGTGTGCTGCCACAGTTCGTCGGCCGCGGCAGCAGGCTGCGGTGCCGGGATGCGCAATTTCGACGGGTCGGCTTCGAGCCTGAAGGCGAAGGCGAAGCTGCCGTCCTCGAGTACGCGCGCCGAAACGCGCAGGGCGCCGACCGGCGTCTGGGCGGTGGACGGATGAGGGCGCAGGCCGACGGTGATGGTCGGGGCGGGCGGGCGGTCTGGGAAGGGACGGGTCACGGGCGGGTCACGGCTTGGTCGGGGCGTCGGTGGGTGGCGGTCGTGCGGCGGCGCCGGTGGCGCGCCCGGTCATGCTGCACGCCGGGCACGGTTGTCGCGGCTCGGGGCCAATGGTATCGCTTTCGGGCGGCGGTGCAGACCCCGCGTGCGCGATCGGGCGCGGCCGCCGCGGGCGCCTGCGATCGCCAGCGAAGACTTGAACCGGCCCCGACGCCGGTGCACACTCGGGCGCCATGCGCCTGCCTCCGCTTGCCGTCATCGTTGTCGCCCAGTTGTTCGGTACCTCGCTGTGGTTTTCGGCCAACAGCGCGGGCGACGACCTCGTGCGGGCGTGGGGAATCTCCGCGGTGGAGATCGGCCAGCTCACGAACGCGGTCCAGTTCGGCTTCATCATCGGCACCTTGAGCTTCTCGCTCACCGGACTCGCCGACCGCTTCCCGGCCAGCCGCATCTTCGCCCTCAGTGCGCTGTTCGGGGCGGCGGCCAACGCGGGATTCGCCCTGCTGGCCGATGGCATGGGCAGCGCGCTGGCCTGGCGTTTCGCGGTCGGCCTTGCCCTGGCGGGGGTCTATCCGCTGGGAATGAAGTTGGTGGTGAGCTGGGTGCCGGAGCAGGCGGGCGCGGCGCTGGCGTGGCTGGTCGGCATGCTCACACTCGGTACCGCGCTGCCCCATGGCGTGAGGACGCTCGATGTGGGCTGGGGCTGGCAGGCGACGATCCTGGTGTCGTCGGTCCTTGCCGCCGTCGCCGCGGCGATGATCTTCCGCCTCGGCGACGGCCCGCATCTCGCACGCCGCGCGGGGGCGCCGGCACTGCGGCTGGGCCACGTGCTGTCGGCCTTTCGCGCGCCGCGTTTTCGCGCCGCGGCGCTCGGCTACTTCGGCCACATGTGGGAGCTGTATGCGTTGTGGACCCTGGTGCCGCTGTTGATCCTGGCCGTGCGGGGTGCAGGTGCCGGTCCGGGTTCCGGGCCGGCGTTCGCCGTGATCGGCATCGGTGCGGCCGGCTGTGTCATCGGCGGCATGCTGAGCCGGCGGGCGGGCAGCGCCCGCGTCGCCGCGGCGGCGCTGGCGCTGTCGGCCCTGTGCTGCGCGCTGTATCCGTTTGCCACCGGCTGGCCACCGCTCGCGCTGGCGGCGCTGATGCTGCTGTGGGGTGCCAGCGTCGTGGCCGATTCGCCCCATTTCTCGGCCCTGTCGGCGCGCGCCTGCCCGCCGGAGATCGTCGGCAGCGCGCTGGCCTTCCAGAACGCGGTGGGATTCGCCATCACGATGGTGTCGATCGCGCTCGCCACCCGGCTGCTGCCGGTGCTCGGCGAACGCGTGGCCTGGCTGCTGCTGCCCGGGCCGCTACTCGGCCTGATCGCCCTGTGGCCGCTGTGGCGGCCCGGCACCGGGGGCGAGGGCCGCGCCGGCTGATCAGGTGGCGCAAGCGCGGACGGCTCGACGATGGACTGACCGAAGATCCTCAGGCCGGGGCGGTTTCCGCCTGCGTGTCCGCCTGCTGCTCGACGCGGTGGTGGTGCACGTCCATCTGCGGGAATGGGATGCTGATGCCATTGTCGTCGAAGGCGATCTTGATGCGCTCCTTCAGCTCGCAGCTGGTGGCGAAGTAGTCGGCGGTCGCCACCCATGGACGCACATGCAGGTCGACGCTGCTGGCGCCGAGCTGGGCCACGCCGATGAAGGGCGCGGGATCGGCGAGGATGCGCGCGTCCTCCTTCAGCACGGACTCGATGATCGTCTTCGCCCTGCGGATGTCGTCGCCATAGCCGATGCCGAACACGAGGTCGATGCGACGCGTGTGGCGGGCAGAGTAGTTGGTGATCACGTCGGCATAGATGGCGCCGTTCGGCACGGTGATCTCCCGGTTGTCCGGGGTGCGGAAGATGGAACTGAAGATGCTGATCTTCTCTACCACGCCCTGCGTGCCGCCGGCCTCGACGAAATCGCCCGCCTTGAACGGCCGGAACACGATCAGCATCACGCCGGCGGCGAAGTTCTTCAGCGAGTCCTGCAGCGCCAGGCCGATGGCGAGGCCGGCGGCGCCGATGATCGCCACCAGCGAGGTCGTATCGACGCCGAGGCGATCTAGCGCCGCGACGACGACCACGAGCAGCAGGACGCCATTGAGGATGGTGGCGACGAAGTTCACCAGGATGTCGTCGAGCCTGGCGCGGCCCAGCAGCTTGCGCGCCACGGCGACCACGCCCTTCGCAACCCAGCGGCCGACGACGAAGATGCCGACGGCGAACAGCAGGTTGATGCCCCAGGGCAGGGCGTACTTGTTGATCCAGTTGAGGTCGGCAAATTGTTCGATCATGGGGCCTCTGTTGTTGTCCGTGGGCTCAGGGGCGCGCTCGCCCCTGCGTCAGGCGTCAGGCATCAGGCGGTGTCCAGCGTGCGGATGTGCGAGGCCGAGGCCGCCGCCACGGTGGCGCCGGTTCTTGCGCTCGCGGCGACCGCGTCGAGGAATTCCTCGCCCCAGCGCTGCGTGTCGTTGTACGTGACGATATCGAAAAGTTCCCGCATCCGCGAGCGCGCCTCCTTGGTATTCATCGCGATGCCCTGGTAAAGCCGGGCGGTGAGGTCGGTGATGTCGTGCGGGTTGGTCAGCAGGGCGCCGTGCAGTTCGGCGGCCGCGCCGGCGAACTCGGACAGCACCAGCACGCCGCTGCCGTCTGTCAGTCCCTGGGTGGCGACGTATTCCTTGGCGACCAGGTTCAGCCCGTCGCGCAGCGGCGTGATCCACATGACGTCGGCCATCGCGTACCAGGTGACCACCTCCTCGAAGGGCAGCGGCCGGAAGAAGAACTGTACCGGGGTCCAGCCGACCGAGGAGAAGCGCCCGTTGATGCGGCCGACAGCCTGCTCGATCTGCGTCTGCAGGGTGTCGTAGATGGTCATCTCCTTGGCGGCCGGTACGCATACCGTGAGCAGGGAGACCTTCGCGTGCAGTTCCGGATGCTGCTCGAGCAGGCGCTCGAAAGCCTGCAGTTTCTCCAGCGTGCCCTTGGTGTAGTCGAGTCGTTCGACCGACAGTATCAGGCGCGTACCGGTGAGCTCGCTGCGCAGCTTTGCCATGCGCTCGGCGGCCTCCGGCGCCTCGAGTATCTGTCGCACGCGGCCGACGTCGACGCCCACCGGATGGGCGCCAAGCCCGATGCGGCGGCCATGGACCTCGATCGCAGTCGTCGCCTCGTCCAGGCCGACGGCGCAGCCGTAGGTGCGGAAACGCGGTGCACAGCTGCGTGTTTCGAGCACCTTCACCGGCGCCACGCCGCGCGCGACGTCGACGAAGTTCTCGGCCTGGCGCGGGATGTGGAAGCCGACG
>JBFGZP010000104.1:0-9852 GCA_041586695.1 Thauera sp. | reverse complement strand
TGCTGGTCGTGTCGAGCCTGATTCCACAGGCTGTTGATCGCACACTCAACGTCGTCGAGTTTTATTACCCGGACGATATCGTGGCCTTTGAGCGTGAGTTCATCGCGGCACAGCAGACGGCGTACATGGAAACCGCCATTGAGGATGACGACATTGCTGAGCGTATGGATCGTGGTCGTCGGGCGCTGATGAAGCGCGGACGGAGCGAAACGGGGCCGTACCAGTCGCCAATGGAAGACGGGATGCAGCATTTCCACGAGTTCTATCGGCGCATCATGGAGTCGCATATCTGAATGAGTGTTGGCCTGCTCTGAGACGCTGCTGAAGAGGAGTTCGCGCCTCTGAAACGCGGAGGGCGGGGAATTTGTTCCGTCGGCTGCGGAACTCGCCCTGCGGGCTCAGACAGTCCTCGCCGGCTCCACAAAAGCCCCGCCCTCCGCTCCGGTGGCAGTGTGACTGGAGGCATGTGAAGCCTAAAAGGAAAACGCCGGAGCCTTTCGGGGCGTCCGGCGTTTTCCTTTGTGTTTTTCGATTCGGCGGCAGTATGCCAGGGGCGAATGCCCGGTGCGGCGCGATTCAAGGCAGAGCATTCGCTTACCGGAAACCCAGCAACTCAGCGTGCTTCCTGCAGTTCCTTCGGCAGCGGAAAGGTCACCTTCTCCGGCACGCCGTCGAGGTTGCGCACCGAGCCACCACCGAGCTGCTTCAGGCGCTCGATCACTTCGGTCACCAGCACCTCCGGGGCCGATGCCCCCGCGGTGACGCCGACGCGCCGCTTGCCCTCGATCCAGGCCGGATCGATGCCCTCGGCGTTATCCACGAGGTAAGCCGGCACGCCGCGCAGTTCGGCGACTTCGCGCAGGCGGTTGGAGTTGGAACTGTTGCGCGAGCCGACGACGAACACCACGTCGGCATGGGGCGTCATGAACTTGACCGCATCCTGACGATTCTGCGTCGCATAGCAGATGTCGTCCTTCTTCGGACCGACGATGTTCGGGAAGCGACCGCGCAAGGCGGCGACGATCCCCGCCGCATCGTCGACCGACAGGGTGGTCTGCGTGACGTAGGCGAGTTTGTCGGGGTCGGCGACCTGCAGCCTGGCGACGTCGCCGGCGGATTCCACCAGATGGATGCCGTCCTTCACCTGGCCCATCGTGCCCTCCACCTCCGGATGACCCTTGTGGCCGATCATGACGATCTCGCGACCCTGCTCGCGCATGCGGCCCACTTCCAGATGGACTTTGGTCACCAGCGGGCAGGTCGCATCGAACACGCGCAGGCCGCGACTCACGGCCTCGTCGCGCACCGCCTGCGAGACACCGTGTGCGCTGAAGATGACGGTGTTGCCTGCCGGCACTTCCGCGAGCTCCTCGACGAAGACCGCACCCTTGGCGCGCAGATCGTCGACGACGAACTTGTTGTGCACGACTTCGTGGCGAACGTAGATCGGCGCGCCGAAGCGCGCCAGCGCGCGCTCGACGATCTCGATGGCCCGCTCGACGCCGGCGCAAAACCCGCGCGGGTTGGCGAGCAGGATTTCCTTGTCGTTCATGTCTGTTCCCTGTGGTGCCGCGGAACGCGGCTTACAGCACGCCGATCACTTCCACCTCGAAGCGGATGGATTTGCCGGCGAGCGGATGGTTGAAATCGATCAGCGCGGACTGCTCGTCAATCTCGCGCACCAGGCCCGAATAGCGCGACCCGTCGGGGGCGGTGAACTCCATGATGCTCATGGCCTCGATCTGCTCCTCCGGCATGTGCTCGCGCTTCACCCGCTCGACCAGTTCGGCGCGATGCGGGCCGAACGCGTTCTCGGGCTCGAGCTCGAAGACGTGGCGGGTGCCCGGCGCGAGGCCGACGAGAAGCTGTTCCATGCCCGGCAGCATTTCCCCCGCGCCCAGCTGCAGCGTGGCGGGCGTACTGTCGAAGGTGCTGATCAGCGGCTGGCCGTTGGGCAACGCGATGCGGTAGTTCAGGGTCACGAGGCTATTGGCTTCGACGGTCTGGCTCAAGATGGGTTCTCCGGGGTCGGGTGGGCCTTGCCGTGTCCGTCACTGCGAAGCTGTCCCCACAGCATCAACACGACGCCCAGCGTAATCGCGGCGTCGGCAAGGTTGAAGGCCGGCCAGCCATAGCGGCCGGCGTGGAAGTAGAGGAAATCGACGACCGCGCCATGCACCAGGCGGTCGATCACGTTGCCGACCGCGCCGCCGATGATCAGCGCAAAGGCGGTGGGCAGCATGCGCTCGGCCCGATGGCGGTACATCAGCGCCAGCAGCCAGCCGCAGATCACGACCGCCAGGCCGGTGAAGAACCAGCGCTGCCAGCCGGAGTGATCGGCCAGGAAGCTGAACGCGGCGCCCGGGTTGAACACCAGCACCAGATCGAAGAAGCCGGTCACCGCGACGCGCTCGCCGTAGTGCAGTTCGGAAAGCACGACGTACTTGCTGAGCTGGTCCAGGCCGACGACGATCGCGGCGAGCACGAGCCAGGGGGCCATCACGAGCAAGGCGGGGCGATCGTCACTGTGTACCGGCGCCGGAGCGTGCTCACGCATGGGCACGCGTCTCGCCGTCGCCGAACAGATTGCTCACGCAACGCCGGCACAGCGTCGAGTGCTCGGCGTTGTGGCCGACACTGCCCACGTAGTGCCAGCAGCGCTCGCATTTGTGCGCGGCGCTGGGCGTGGCCGATACGCGTTCCTCTTCGGCCGCGGCAACCTCGTGCAGCGTGGCGGCCGAGGTCATGGTGACGAAACGCAGGTCTTCGCCAAGGCTCTGCATCGCCGCGAACTTGTCGGCGGTGAGGCGCATCTCGAGTTCGGCCTGCAGCGAGGAGCCGACCTTGCCTTCGGTGCGCAGCGCCTCGATCACCTTCAGGCCCTCGGCGCGCACGCCGCGAATCGCCTCCCAGCGGGCGACCAGACCGGCTTCGCCTTCCTGCGCCGGCAGGGCGTGGAAGGTATGCAGCATCACGCTGTCGTCCGCGCCCGGGTGCAGCACCGCCCACGACTCCTCGGCGGTGAAGGACAGGATCGGCGCCATCAGCTTCAGCAGCGTCTGCGTGATGTGCCACAGTGCGGTCTGCGCCGCGCGGCGCGGCAGCCCATCCGCCCTGGTCGTATACAGGCGATCCTTCAGGATGTCGAGGTAGAAGGCGCCGAGGTCTTCAGCGCAGAACACCTGCAGGCCTTGCACGATGCGGTGGAATTCGAACTTGGCGTAATCCGCTTCGGCCTGCTGGGCGAGCTGGCGGGTGAAGGCCAGCGCGTAGCGGTCGATGTCGAGCCACTGCTCGAGTGGTACGGCGTGCTTGTCGATGTCGAAATCGGCGGTGTTGGCGAGCAGGAAGCGCAGCGTGTTGCGCACGCGCCGATAGACCTCGACGACGCGGTCGAGGATCTCCTTGCTGATCGACAGCTCGCCCGAGTAGTCGGTGGAGGCCACCCACAGGCGCAACACCTCGGCACCGAGCTTGCCGGTGACTTCCTGCGGTACGACGACGTTGCCGAGCGACTTGCTCATCTTGCGGCCCTGGCCGTCGACGGCGAAGCCGTGCGTCAGCAGGCCGCGATACGGCGCGTGGCCATCGATCGCGCTGCCGGTGAGGAGTGAGGAATGGAACCAGCCGCGGTGCTGGTCTGAGCCCTCCAGGTAGAGGTCCGCGCGCGGACCCTCGGGATGACCGTCGCTGTGCGAGCCGCGCAGCACGTGCCAGTGCGTGGTGCCCGAGTCGAACCAGACGTCGAGCGTGTCGCTGATCTTGTCGTACTGGGCGGCCTCGTCGCCAAGCAGCTCCGCGGCGTCGAGCCTGAACCAGGCTTCGATGCCCTCCTTCTCGACGCGGCGGGCCACTTCCTCCATCAGCTCGACCGTGCGCGGGTGCAGCTCACCCGTCTCCTTGTGCAGGAAGAACGGGATCGGCACTCCCCAGTTGCGCTGGCGCGAGATGCACCAGTCCGGGCGGTTTGCGATCATCGCGTGCAGGCGGGCCTGGCCCCAGGCGGGGTAGAACCTGGTCGCCTCCACCGCATGCAGGGCGCGTTCGCGCAGGGTGCTGCCGTCAGCGGCCACCTTGTCCATGCCGACGAACCATTGCGCGGTGGCGCGGTAGACCAGCGGCGTCTTGTGGCGCCAGCAGTGCATGTAGCTGTGGCTGATGCGGCCGTCCGACAGCAGGGCGCCGACTTCGCGCAGCTTGGCGACGATGACCGGGTTGGCCTTCCAGATGTTCATGCCGCCGAAGTAGGGCAGGTCGGGGACGTACTCGCCGCCGGCCATCACGATCGAGATGATCTCGTCGTTGCTGCGGCCGTAGGCGCCCCACGAGGTGAAGTCGTCGACGCCATGCGCCGGCGAGGAGTGAACAATGCCGGTGC
The DNA here is from genome assembly GCA_041586695.1 of Thauera sp. Lineage (GTDB taxonomy): Bacteria > Pseudomonadota > Gammaproteobacteria > Burkholderiales > Rhodocyclaceae > Thauera. Next base: position 5,474 of record JBFGZP010000104.1, on the reverse strand, counting down.
CGGCGTCGAGGCCGACGTAGTCGGCGAGATAGACCGGCGCGACGCGGTCGTAGAACGGGTGGCGGAACTCGATGCGCTCGAGCGCGGCACCCTTGGCCGTGGCGATGACCGTGCCTTCGAGTTCGTAGCGCTCGAGGCAGGCCGTCACCAGCTCGTGCGCCAGCATCAGCAGGCGCTCGCCGGTGTCGACCAGCGCGTAATCGAACTCGGGGTGGGCATTCAGCGCCTGGTTGGCCGGGATCGTCCATGGCGTGGTGGTCCAGATCACCGCGGCGACCGGCTTGAGCAGCGTGCTCAGGCCGAAGGCGGCGGCAAGCTTTCCCGCATCGGCGTCCGCCAGCGGAAAGGCAACGTCGATCGTCGGCGAGGACTTGTCGGCGTATTCGACCTCGGCCTCGGCCAGCGCCGAGCCGCAGTCGAAGCACCAGTTCACCGGCTTCAGGCCCTTGAACACATAGCCGGCTCTGGTCATCGCGGCGAGTGCGCGAATCTCGTTCGCCTCGTTGGCGAAGTCCATGGTGCGGTAGGGGTTGCTCCACTCGCCGAGGACGCCGAGGCGGATGAATTCGGTGCGCTGGATCTCGATCTGCTCGCTGGCGTAGGCGCGGCACAGCTCGCGCACCTTGTCGGCGGGCAGGTTCTTGCCGTGCGTGACCTCGACCTTGTGCTCGATCGGCAGGCCGTGGCAGTCCCATCCCGGCACGTAGGGCGCATCGAAGCCGGCCATCGTCTTCGAGCGAACGATGATGTCCTTGAGGATCTTGTTCAGCGCGTGGCCGATATGGAGGTTGCCGTTGGCGTAGGGCGGACCGTCGTGCAGCACGAACTTGGGCCGCCCGGCGCTCGCCTTGCGGATCTTCTGATACAGCTTCTTCTGCTGCCAGTCGGCAATCCAGCCCGGCTCGCGCTTGGGCAGGTCGCCGCGCATCGGGAACGGGGTGTCGGGAAGATTGAGCGTCTTGCGGTAGTCAGCCATGGCGGGTCGGTCTTTTCAGCCTTGGAGGCCATTTGATTGCGGATTCGGGTGGCGCGACAGCCAGGCCCGGGCGGCCTCGGCGTCACGGCGGATCTGGGCGGTGAGCGCTTCGAGCGACTCGAACTTCTGCTCGTTGCGCAGCTTGTGCAGGAAATGCACGCGCAGGTGGGCGTCGTAGCAGTCCTGGTTCCAGTCGAAAAGATGCACCTCGAGGCGCGGTCGCGCCGCATCGGTGGCGGTCGGCCGGACGCCGATATTCGCGACGCCGCCGAGCGGCCGGTCGGCGAGGCCCTCGACGCTGACGGCGAATACGCCGCCGAGCGCCGGACGCCGATGCTTCAACTGCACGTTCGCGGTCGGGTAGCCGAGCTGGCGTCCGAGCTTGTCGCCGTGGGTGACGCGTCCGGCGACGCTGTAGGGGCGGCCAAGCAGGCGCGCGGCGCGGTCGAGGTCATCGGCGGCGAGGGCTGCACGAACGGCCGAACTCGACACCCGTTCACCGTCTATCTCCAGCGTGGGCATCGACTCCACGCCGAAGCCCTGCGCGCGGCCGGCGGCCTGCAGCATGGCGAAATCGCCCTGGCGCTTTGCGCCGAAGCGAAAATCGTCGCCGATGAAGAGATGACGCGTGCCGAGTCCGCGTACCAGGCCGTCGTCGATGAAACTCTGTGCCGAGCGGGCGGCAAAGTGAGCGTCGAAGCGGCAGACATGGGTTCGATCGACGCCGCTGGCGTCCAGCAGCAGGAGCTTCTCGCGCAGCGAGGCGAGTCGGGCGGGTGCCTCGGCAGGAGCGAAGTATTCGCGCGGATGCGGCTCGAAGGTGAGCACGACCGCCGGCAGGGCTAGCGCGCGCGCCTTGTCGGTGAGGAGCTTGAGCAGGGCCTGGTGGCCGAGGTGCAGACCGTCGAAGTTGCCGATGGTGAGCACCGAGGGCCCGTCAGCCTGCTCGGGGATCCCGCGAAAAACCTGCATGACCGCCTGAAAAAGCGGGAATTATAACGGCAAAGCCGCTCTCAGCGGGGCCATGCGGGGCATATCCGGGCAGCGGCTCAGCCCAGTTGTGCGATGCGCGTGCGGCCGACCGGCGGATTGGTTTCGAAGTAGCGCGTGATGCCGCGCAGGATGGCATTGGCCATCTTGTCCTGATAGGCGTTGTCGTTCAGGCGCCGCTCTTCGACCGGGTTGCTGATGAAGGCGGTTTCGACCAGCACCGACGGGATGTCCGGCGCCTTCAGCACGGCAAAGCCGGCCTGCTCGACATCGCGCTTGTGCAACTTGTTGATGTCGCCGATCTCGCTGAGCAGGGCGCGGCCCAGCTTCAGGCTGTCGTTGATCGTCGCCGTCTGCGAGAGGTCGAGCAGGGTACGGGCGATGTGGCCGTCCTGCTGGGCGAGATTGACGCCGCCGACGAGGTCGGCGTCGTTTTCCTTCTGCGCCAGCCAGCGTGCGGCCGAACTCGAAGCACCGCTCTCGGACAGCACGAACACCGAGCTGCCGTTCGCCTCCGGGCGCACGAAGGCGTCGGCGTGGATGGAGACGAACAGGTCGGCGCGCACGCGCCGGGCCCGCGCCACGCGCTGGCCGAGCGGCACGAAGTAGTCGCCGTCGCGGGTGAGCACGGCACGCATGTTGGGCTGGGCGTCGATCTTGCCCTTCAGGCGCCGCGCGATCGACAAGGTGACGTTCTTCTCGTAGCTTCCGGCGGCGCCGACCGCGCCCGGGTCCTCGCCACCGTGGCCGGCATCCAGGACCACCGTGTACAGGCGATCGACCTGCGGCTCGTTGCGTTGCCCGCCGCGCTTGTCGGGCGCCGGCCGCGTGTTGACGCTGGCCTGCGTCGTGGTGCTGCCGTCGTCCCCGGCGGCGGCGTCCAGCGGCGAATCCTTGCGGATCAGCGCAAGCAGGGGGTCGACCGGTTCGGTCGGGTACAGGTCGAGCACGAGGCGATGACCGTAGTTGCCCACCGGCGCGATGGTGAAGACCTGCGGATTGACTTCGTTCTTCAGTTCGACCACGACACGGACGACGCCGGGACGGTTCTGGCCGGCGCGGATGAGCCGGACGTGGGGGTCGGAGTCGAGCACCTTGGAGCCGAGCGACTGCAGCACGCCATCGAGGTGGACGCCTTCGAGGTCCACCACCAGGCGCTCGGGGTCCTTCACGATCATGTGGCTGAAACGCAGTTCCGACGCGCCTTCCAGCGTGATCCGGGTGTACTCGTCGGCCGGCCACACGCGCACCGCGAGCAGGCTCGCGGCCTGCGCCTTGCCGATGGGGCTCACCATCAGTGCCAGCGTGGCGCCGGCGAACTTCAGCAGTTCGCGCCGATTCAGGCCGGATCTCGCGCCGAGCCCGAACTCCCCAGTGCTCTTGCCAGTTCGATCAAGCATGTTCGCCCCGCATCGGTTGTTCCGCACATCTCGGCACGCCGGCCCCCCGCATCGGGTACGAGGCGGATTTCGACATCCGGTGGCGGCAGGTAAGGCACGGCCTTGTCCGGCCATTCAACAATGCAAACCGCGCTTTCGGTGAAGTATTCGTCGAGTCCCGCATCCAGGTATTCGTCCGGCGTGTTGAAGCGATAAAAATCAAAGTGATATAAGTTTAATCTAGAAACGATGTAAGGTTCAATCAAGGTGTATGTGGGGCTTTTTACCTTTCCCTCGTGACCGAGTGCACGCACCAGGCCGCGGGTGAGGGTGGTCTTGCCGCTGCCGAGGTCGCCCCGGAGCCAGATCTTCAGCCCCGGACGCAGCGCCTTGGCGAGCGCGGTGCCCAGCGCCACGGTGTCGTTTTCGGTCGGCAAGTGCGCCTGAAGGCGGTCGTCGCTATCATCAGCGGCGTGAATGAGTTCGATCATGAAAACCTCCCGGATTCTGGGGCGGGCGACAGCGCAGATGTCGTCGCGCTGCTGGCCCGCATCCGGCAATGGGGAACGGATCTTGGGTTCGGTGCGATAGGCGTTGCCGGCATCGACCTCGGCGAGGCCGAGGCCGGCCTGGCGGCCTGGCTGGATGCCGGGTTCCACGGCGAGATGGATTATATGGTGCGCCACGGCATGAAGCGCGCCCGTCCCGCCGAACTGGTGCCCGGCACCCTGCGCGTGATCAGCGCGCGCTTCGACTACTGGCCCCAGGCCGTGCCGGCCGAAGCCGTGCTCGGCGATGGCGAGCGCGCCTACGTGTCGCGCTACGCGCTCGGTCGTGATTATCACAAGGTGTTGCGTGCGCGGCTGCAGAAGCTCGCCGAGCGTATCGCCGCCGCCGTGCCCCACGGCTACCGCGTGTTCACCGACTCGGCGCCGGTGCTGGAGGTGGAGCTGGCCGGTCGCAGCGGCCTGGGCTGGCGCGGCAAGCACAGCTTGCTGCTCGATCGCAGCGTCGGCTCGTATTTCTTTCTCGGCGAGATCTTTACCGACCTGCCGCTGCCGCTCGACGCGCCGACGGCCCCGCATTGCGGCACGTGCCGCGCCTGTCTCGATGCCTGCCCGACCGGCGCGATCGTCGCACCCTACCGGGTGGACGCGCGGCGCTGCATCTCCTACCTGACGATCGAGCTCAAGGGGCCGATACCCGAGCCGCTGCGCCCGCTGCTCGGCAACCGCATCTACGGCTGCGACGACTGCCAGTTGATCTGCCCGTGGAACCGCTTCGCGCGGATCACGCCCGAAGCCGATTTCGCCCCGCGCCACGGGCTGGACGCCGCGCGCCTGGTCGATCTCTTCGCCTGGAGCGCGGCCGATTTTGCCGAACGCACTGCGGGCAGCCCGATCCATCGCATCGGCTTCGAGCGCTGGTCGCGAAATATCGCCGTTGCGCTGGGCAACGCGCCGACGTCGGCCGAGGTCGTTTGCGCCCTGCGTGCGCGGGCGGACGACGCTTCTGCGCTGGTGCGCGAACACGTCGCCTGGGCGCTGTCGCGCCACGGCAGCGACGAGGACGGCTAGAATCGCAGGCCTCGCCCGCCCGGAACGCACGATGGAAGACCGCCTCGAAAGACTCGAATCGAAGATGATGTTCGCCGAAGACCAGCTCGACGCGCTGAACAGGACGGTATGGCGGCAGGAGCAGGAGATCGAAGTCCTGCGCGCGCATGTGCGCCAGCTGGCGCAGCAGCTGAAGACAATCCAGCCTGGCGGGCAGAGCCGGCCGGAAGACGAGATCCCGCCGCACTACTGAGCGCCGCCGGCGAGGCGCTGCCTACGCAGGGCTAGATCAGCACCGAGCTCAGGCGCACGATCGCCGGCCCGAAGGCGGTGCTCAGGATCACCAGCGCGGGCATGCCGTAGCAGAAGGCGTACATCGCGTGGCGAATCTGCGGCCGCGCGCCGCGCAGTTCGAGGAAGTAGTCACACACCAGGCGCACCTTGATGCCCATCACGAGCGCGATGATCGCCGTAATGCCGAGGTCGGAGCCGCCGGCCGTGCCCAGTCCGGCACCGGCCACGCTGAGCAGCAGCAGGGTGAGCCAGGCCAGGTCGAGTTTGCGGATCTCGCTC